>JAYKIT010000143.1:0-12169 GCA_035285765.1 Synechococcus sp.
CCCGGGGTGTCGAGCAGGTTGATGGTGCTGCGGCCGTAATCGAATTGCAGCACCGTTGAGGTGATCGAGATGCCGCGCTGTTTTTCCAGCTCCATCCAGTCGGAGGTCACACGGCGCTGCTCGCCGCGGGCTTTCACGGCACCGGCCTGCTGGATGGCACCGCCGTAGAGCAGCAGTTTTTCGGTGAGTGTTGTTTTACCGGCGTCGGGGTGGGAGATGATCGCGAAATTGCGGCGCCGGGCAACGGCTTCACCGATCTCGGCGGCGGGCAGATCCTGCGGACTGGGCGCCATGGCCAGCGGTGCGGGCAAAGAAGTTCACCAGCTTCCCACTCCGTAATCTGATCGTCACCGCGCCGCAGCCTTGCCGCTCCCGGATTTCGATCGCTTGGAACCGTCTGGGCGGGTGTTCAACAACCCCGATGGTTTTGCCATGGCCTTCAGTGATGCCTGGGAGGCCTTTGAGCGTGCACAGCCTGGTCATGGCCTGGATGCGGAAGCGAAGTTTGAGCAGGTGATGCTGGGCCTCCAGGACCATCCCTTCCGCCAAGACCATCCAGCTCAGGCTGAGCAGCTGGCCCGTTTCCGCATGCGCCTGCTGGGCTACTGACACGGGTGATCAAGGCCGTAGCTGGCCTGATCCGCTGGGTGCTGGATCCCCAGCTCGGCGCGCCAGTCGCTGATCGGGCGTTCCCAGCCCTCCTCCCAGCACACCCCCACCAGGGGTTGGGCCTCCATGCCAATGCTCACGCCATGGCTGATGGCGCTGCTGAGGGCAGCGAATGCTTCGGGTCGCAGCCGGAAGCAGCTCACGCTGGCGGCATGGTTGAGGCACACGTAAGCGGGAAAACCGATCTGGCAGGCGGTGATGGCCAGCACCCCGTTTTCGCCCTCCCGGCGGGTGCTGAAGCCGCTCACCACGTGATGAATGTCATGGGTGGAGGCCACCCGTTGGGTGAGCCACTGGGCCTCGCTCTCCACCGGCCTTGGGCGAAAGAAATCGGGGTCGTAGCCCTGCTTGAGGATCAGCCGTGCATAGCGGCCTCCGAGGCTGTGGGCGGGCAAGTGCTGGAGGCTGTCGATGTCGGGTTGCAGCGGCGGATAGCGCTGCTCCATCAGGGCCGCCACGCTTGGCAGCTGACGCACCCGGGCCAGGCAGGCCTCCATCTGAGGTGTGTCGAGGAAGCTGTCGACCAGGTCGGCAATGGTGGTCAGCTCCCCCTGGCTGCGCCCCACATCGATCACGCGGCGCATCTGGTTGAGCGTGCTCATCAGGGCTTTGAAGCGGGCCATCGCGAACGGCTGAGCCGGATCCAATCGATGCCTTCTCGCTAGCGAGCTGCGCCGGCGGCTGCGGGGTGGTGGTGCCAGCTTGCGCGCCGGCAGTGTGGGGCTACCGCCTCCTGTGGAGTATTAGCTTGCCTCCACCTACTAGATCTAGTGCTTCGTGACCCCATCCTCGGATTTGCTGGTGCAGGCTGCTGATCCTCAAGCTGCGCCGCAAGCGGAGTCGAGTGCGCGCCTGCCCTCAGACTTCCCCGCCACCGCACCGGCCGCGAACCCGGTGTTTTATCGGACCTACAGCCGCAAAACGGCCGATGGTCGTGAGAGTTGGCAGCAGGTGGCGGAGCGCAATCTGGGCGGCCTGCGCAGCTTGGGGCACCTCAACGATGAGCAGCTCGAGCTGATGCGGCGCATGCAGCGCCAGCTCACCTCGCTGCCCTCTGGCCGCTGGCTCTGGATCGGCGGCACTCCCTGGATTGAGCAACAGGAGAATTTCTCCGGTGCTTACAACTGCACCTCCACCAACCTGGTGGATTGGGAAGCCTTTGGTCTGATGATGGATCTGGCGATGATGGGCTGCGGCACCGGCGCCATCATTGAGCCGCGCCTGATTGAGCAGCTGCCGGTGGTGCGCCATGAGCTGCGCATCCTCAGTGTGAGCGATATCGGCGTGACTCCCGCTGGCCAGCGTCAGGAGCACACCAGCCACAGCATCAGTGGCCAGCGGGTGCAGATCAAGGTTGGCGACACCCGCCGCGGTTGGGTGGATAGCTATCAGCTGCTGCTTGAGCTCTGCAGCGATGGCCGTTTCAGTGGCCCGATCGAGGTGGAGGTGGATCTCTCCGATGTGCGCCCCGTGGGTGAAACCCTCAAGGGCTTCGGGGGCATGGCCAATCCGGTGAAGCTCAAGGATCTCTATGGCCGGGTGGCCCAGATCCTCAACAAGGCCAACGGCCGCCAGCTCACCTCGATCGAGTGCTGCCTGCTGATCGACGAGGCGGCCGTCACGATCGTGGCTGGCAACATCCGTCGCAGTGCCGGCATGCGCCAGTTCTGCTCCGATGATGGGGCTGCTGCTGGTGCCAAGGAGAACCTCTGGCAGCAGGACAGCGAGGGCAACTGGCGCATCGATCCGGAGCGCGATGCCCTGCGCATGGCCAACCACACCCGCGTGTTCCACAGCCGGCCCAGCCGTGAGGTGGTGCTGGAAGCGGTCACCAAGCAGTTCCACTCCGGTGAGGGGGCCATCCAGTTCGCCCCTGAGGCGATCGCCCGCTCCAATGCCGATCTGCTCACCACCCCCGAGCTGCGCCGCGAGTTCCAGGCGGTGTACTGCGAGCAGGGCCGTGCGGAGGCAGGCCGTTGGCTGCAGCTCAACCATCCTGAGATCAGTGATGCCGAGCTGGAGCATCGCCTCGGCCGCTATGGCCTCAACCCCTGCGGCGAGATTCTCGGCGCTGATTTCCACTGCAACCTGGCGGAGGTGCACCTCAACCGCATCGATCCCGAGGATCACCAGGGCCAGGCCGATGCCTTCCGCGCTGCTGGCCTCTCTGTGGCCTGCCTGCTGAACCATCGCTTTGAGGTGGAGCGCTACCGCCAGAGCCGCGCCTGGGATCCGATCGTGGGCGTGAGCTTCACCGGTCTGTTCGATTTCTTTGTGCACGCCTTCGGCACCCCCTGGCTGGAGTGGTGGGCCGCCGGCCGCCCTGCCACCGAGGAGGGTGAGGCCTTCAAGCGCCAGGAGGCCGAGTACCTCAGCCGTTGGAAGTCAATCGTGAATGAGGCGGTGTGGTCGTACTGCGACCAGCACGGCCTGCGGCGCCCCAACCGCTGCACCACCGTGCAGCCTGCCGGCACCAAGAGCCTGCTCACCGGTGCTGCTCCGGGTTGGCATCCGCCCAAGGCCCAGCGCTTCATCCGCCGGATCACCTTCCGCAAGAATGATCCGGTGGCGCTGGCTTGCATGGATTACGGCTACACGATCGTGCCGTCGCAATCCGATAAGGATGAGCAGGGCCGCTTGCTGAATGACCCCTTCGATGCCCGCTGCACCGAATGGTTGGTGGAGATTCCCACCGAGGTGAGCTGGGCCAACATCCCTGGCGCTGATGCGGTTGAGATCAACAACTTCTCAGCCCTGGCCCAGTTCGACTTCTACATGCAGGTGCAGCAGCACTACACGGCTCACAACACCTCGGCCACGATTGAGTTCCGCGAGAACGAGATCGAGCCCCTCACCGATGCCATCCACCAGGCGATCGAGCAGGGTCAGGGCTACATCTCAGCGGCGCTGCTGGCCCGTTTTGATGCCAATGCCACCTTCCCGCGCCTGCCGTTTGAGCCGATTGATCAGGCCACCTATGAGCGGCTGCAGGCTGAGGTGGTGCAGCGCCGTAGCACCAACGACTTCTTTGAAGCGTTGCAGCGCTACGACCGCGGTGAGCTGGTGGAGGCCGGTCCGGCCGGTTGTGATTCCGATAAGTGCTTGCTGCCGCTGGCCAAGCAGGGCTGATCACTGAGTCGTTCACTGAAGCTCAGCGTCTCAATGGCGCTGAGCAGTTGATCGAGCAGTTCGCGGCAGCGGTGGCGCTGATGTTCCGGGCAAGCCGATTGGGGCAGCGTTTGGATCATCTCCGCCAAATGCCGCGTGCGGATGGCCAGGAACTCAGTGCTCAGAACAGCCATGGGCGGCGGGTGCGACCACTTCCACCTTGCCGCCCTGTCTCACGAGTCTTGCCTGAGATTGCAGTGGTTTTGGCCCTGCTCTTCCCGGTTTGTTGTGCAACAATCCGGGTGCTGATCTGCGGCGCAGGTTGGTGTGATTGGAGGGGTGGTCGAGTGGTTGATGGCTCCGGTCTTGAAAACCGGCGAGGTGAAAGCCTCCGTGGGTTCGAATCCCACCCCCTCCGTTGTTGATGTGTCGCTTGCTGAGAGTTCAGCCAGGCCAGTGCATCTGCTGCTCTCAGCCCACTGCTGGCTAGCCCGTGGCTTGGGTCTGCCGCCCTGCTGGGCTGTGCCAACGTTCAGAGGGCCGGCCAGCGCTGTGCCGGGACCAGCATCTCGGTGGCTTCAAGCCGCTTGGCCCTTGCCAGGCCACCCCATGGCTGATTGGGGACTTTGCCGAGCCTGCTGCTGCCGTGCAACCAACTTCAACCATTCTCCCGGTAGCTGAAGTCATTCAGGCGCTTCTGCTGCCTTGATCCATGGGGGGCGTAGCCGGGCTGCGGAACTGGGTTTTGGGCCCGGCCCAGTGCGGTTAGATTCCTCGCCTTCGCAGCAAGCGCCTCGTGTTTCTCAGCCTGTTTGGGTTCCTCTTTGCCGCACTCAATTTCGTGCAGGTTCCCCAATGGGATGTGAACTGGAAGGAATGCTCGGTGCATGTGCCCGATAGCGCCTGCCACTGGTATGTGGTGAATCCTGACAACACTTTTGGCAAGGGATTCAGCTGGATCACCGCGCCAAGCTTTGATGCTGAGGGGGTGCGCGGCATCGCCCTGCAGCACGATCAAACGGTGAAGCAGGGCTTTAAGACCACCGTGGCCTGGATGGATTCCGGCTCGAACGTTCCCTATGGCGATGATTACTGAAGCAACCTTTTAAGGGCTCGCACGTGCATTCCTCGATGGGCAGCCTGGGGCTTTCAGGCTGAATGCCATGCAGAGGCGGATGCCGTTGTTGTTGGGCGGGGCTGCGCTGGTGTTGGGTGTGGTTCCAAGCCGAGCAGCCCAGCACTGCGGCCCTGAGGCCCACTGGGTGCAAACCGGGCCCGCTCTGGGGGCTGGATACTGCAAACCCAAGCGGCGGCGCGATCATCAGGTGTGTGCCATTGGCTATCACTACGCCGGTGAAGGTGTTTGCCGCCGCAACGGTGAGTGGTGGAGTGGGCCGCGTCCGATCGAATGGGGGCCTGAGTATCGCCCGGGTGGCCCGGAGGGCAGCATGAGTTTTGAGGGGCCCCATGGCGGCCGCATTCAGGTGAGCTGGTGATCGCAGGCCGCAGGCCTGCCGCTGGAACACCGGGGTTTGGTTGGCCGTGATGCTGCCGGCGGAGCTCAATCTCGCTTGATTGAGCTTCTGTTGCTGCGGCTTCGCCGCTTGCCAGCCATGACGCACCAGCCCATCAGCGCGGCTGTGTTTGACGACACCACCCAGCTCGAGGAGAGCGATCGCCTCGGCCAGTGGGATGACGACGACTGGTTTGATGATGGGGCCCTTGGCGGGGCTGCTGCGAGCTCCGCTGATGGCTCCCCGCAGGGGTGGTAAGCCGCCACTTGGGCTCATGGCTGGGGCTGTGGCCCTGCCGGGCCGTAGCGCCGGGGCCAGGGCCCCGGTAGTGGCCCAAAGCGATAGAAGCTGGCGGTACCACCGGCCTGCTGGCCGCGTTTGAGTTGCACGCTGCCCAGCGGTTCCAGCGGGCCCAGTTGTTGCAGCCAGGGGCGCCGTTCCTGGGCTCGTTCCGGGCTGTCGGCGCTGCTTGGATCGAGGCTGAAGTGGAACAGGATGCCGCTGCGCCCGGCGAAGCCATCAGCTGGCTGCCAGAAGGCAAAGCCGCGGGAATCACCGTTGAAGGTGGTGAAGCGCGCCTGGCTCTTTGGCCCCAGGGCCAGGGCCAGAAAGCCGGGTTCGTAGTAGCGCTCCCCCACGATCAAGGGGCTTTGCTGCAGGGCCTGCCAGAGGGCTGGCTGTTGTTGCAGCGCCCGGCGCAGGGCGCCGGTGTCCATCAATTCGCGGGAGGTGTCGCGCTCGCTGGGCACCAGGCCAGCGGCGATGCCGTGGCGTACATGGCTGGCGGCCAGCAGGGCCAGCAGCGGTGGCAGGGCTGCGCTGAGGGGCAGCCACCAGCGCAGCCAGCGCTCCCGCCGGCGCCAGGCCTCCGCCAGCTTCTCTCCCGCCAGGGGCAGCAGCATCCACCAGATCGGCACCAGCCAGCTCACCAGCACTTGCATGCGGCCGGCCAGCAGCACGAACAGCACCAGCTGGGGCAGGGCCAGCCAGCGCAGCAGGCGGCGGTAATCGCTGTGCTGATCACGCCGATGCGCCGCCAGAGCCAGCAGCAGCAGCACGCCGATGGTGGGAAACAACGCCAGGATCTGGCTGGCCAGAAACAACGGCGGGCCAGCCAGGTTGAAGCCGGCATCTTTCACCGTGCGGCCGCCTTGAAAAAAGAACGACACCCAGCTGTGCTGGGAATTCCAGATCCACAGTGGTGCCGACACCAGGGCCCAGGCCGCCAGGGCCCTGAGGCCTTCAGGGCCCAGTAGGCGCCGGCGCGTTTCAGCTCGGCTCAGGGCCCACAGAGCCAGGCACACCAACAAGGGCAGGGCGTGGTATTTGCAGAGGGTGAGCGCCCCCAGCAGCAGCCCCAGTCGTCCCCAGGGCCAGCCCTGGGCCAAGGCCCAGAGCACCAGGCTGAGGGCCAGCAGCAATGGGGCATCGGGCAGCAGCAGCACGCCCCCCACCAGCATCAGCAGTGGTGAGAGCACTGTGAGGCCTGCGGTCCAGAGATCGCTGCTGCGCCCCAGGCCGCGGCGGGCCGCCAGGGCCAGCAGAGCCGAGGCGGCGGTGTAGCTCAGCAGGCTGGGCAGGCGCAGCCCAACGATGCCCCAATCCAGTTGGTTGCCGAGCCAGGCCCAGAGCCCCACGGCGGCTGGGTGGTCGAAATAGCTCAGGGCCGGATGGGCCCCATAGAAGAGGTAATAGGCCTCGTCGTAGCCGGGGGGCAGCAGCAGGATGAGCAGCAGCCTCAGCAGCAGCCCGCCCAGCAGGATCAGCAGCAAGGGCCGGCGGCCGAGGGAGCGAAGCATCGCTTCACTCTGAATGATTTCAGTGCCGTGATCGCTCGCGCCAGTGCCCGTTCCAGCACACCGTGGGGCTGCGCCCGTGGTTGGGCTCAAGCGGCTGGCATTGATAGAGCAGGCCATCGGCTTGCTGCCGCTGCTCAGGGGCCTGCCGCAGCAGTGCCGGCAGTTCCGCGCTGGCCTGTGATCCCAAGGGCAGGCCAGCGAGGTGCCAGGGGGGAGGCGGCAGATCCACAGGCCACTACGCCGTTCCCCCTGCAGTGTGGGGGGTGGGCTGGCGGCTGTCAGCTGCTGCTGCCTTCCAGGGGCAGCAGCAGGCACACGCTGAAGCCCCCCTGGGGCGGGTCGCGCAGGTCTAGCTGGCCGCCATGGGCCTCCGCCACCCGCGCGGCGATCGCTAAGCCAAGGCCGCAGTGGCCGCTGCCGCCGCGCGAGGCATCGAGGCGCTGAAATGGCATCAGCGCTTGCTGGCGTGCTGCTGCGGCAATGCCCTCGCCTTGATCGTGCACCGCCAGCAGCAGCTGGTTGCCCTGCCGCTGCAGCTGCAACAGCACCGGCGGCTGGCCGTAGCTGAGGGCGTTGTCGATCAGGTTGCTGATGGCGCGGCCGAGGGCCACCGGTTGCACGCAGGCCTCCAGCGCTTCGAGCTCCAGTTCCAGGGGTTGGCCGTCGTAACTGGCGGCCAGTTCCCCCAGCAATTCGTGCAGGGGCAGCAGCAATTTCTGTTCGCTCTGGCCACCACCGGCAAACAGCAGAAACTGGCCGGTGATTCGCTCGAGGGCATCGAGATCGGCCTCCGCCTGGGGACTCTTGAGCTCCACCGCCAGGCGCAGGCGCAGCCGTGTGATCGGGCTCTTGAGATCGTGGGCGATGCCGGCCAGCATCGTGGCCCGCTCCTGCTCGCTGCGCGCCAGGCGGCTGAGCATGGCGTTGAAGCGTTGGCTGAGCCGTTGCACTTCTCCAGCCCCCTCCTGGGGCAGGGGGGCGGGCCGTTGTTCCAGGCCCACGCGGCCGATGGCGCGCTCCAGCCGCTGCAGCGGCCGTTGCACCTCCAGCAGCAGAAACAAGCCGCCGGCGATCACGCTGCCGCTCAGCAGCGAGAGCGAGGCCAGCAGGGGATCGGGTGGCCACCAGCGGTCGCGGGGAATCGGCGCAAACAGCCACACCCGCTCGAGCGGGTTGAGCAGCTCCACCCACACCCCCTGGTTGGGGCTGAGTGTGGGCGACACCTCCGGGCAGTGCTGCAGGCGGCGGCAGAGCTCCAGGCGCAGCTCCCGGGCCCGGTTGCTGAGTTCCGAGCCGCCGGTGGGCGTGGGTTGGCGGCCGCTGATCAGGCGCAGGCCGCTGAGCTGGGCCACCACCGAGGGGGGGAATTGTTCGAGGGCCACCTCACTGAGCCGTACGGCACTGGCGAGATCGCGGCCCATCTGCACCATGCGGGTGCGCTCCAGCCGTTGGCCCAGCAGCAGCTGCAGCACCACCAGGCTGCCGGCCCAGCTGAGCAGCAGGAACAGACCGAGCCGCAGCAGCAGGGCACCGGATGGCAACCCGATCGAGCCATGGGCAGCGGAGCGGGCCATCGCGGTGGGCGACTGCCGCTATTTCAGCGAATCAGCAGAGGTTTTGCACAGCCTTGGCCATCTGGGTTGGCTTTAGAACTGAAAGCTGATGCCACCAGAAGCGCGCCAATCAGCCTGTTTGTTGGTCCAGAGTTTGGCGCCGCCTTTGGCATAGAGCTTCCAGGCAGATGTGGGGCTTCTGAAGATGGAGTAATCAACGCCGCCTTCCACAAGCACACCATTTTGAGTGTTTTGTTCGGTGGGAATGTGGCCGGTGATCTTGCGTGCTAGGCGGCTGTAGGCACGCTGGAAGGTGAGATCGCCATTGCCAGTGTTCCAATCAGCGAGCCAGGCCAGCTTGATGTTGGGAACCAGCAGGTTTCCGTTGCTATAGCGTTGCGGCCATGCCACTTTGGCCCCTAAGGCCGTGCGCAGGAAGTTGTCTTGGTAATCATTGATCTTGAGTGCCAACGATCGGTAGCGGCCTGATTCGGTGTAGGAGGCGTCGTGGTTGCCATTCCAGATGGCGGTGAGTTGAGGCTCGAGGATCATTGAGCCCCAGTTCAGCGGTGCGCCAACCCGCAGAGCTCCCATATAGGAGGTGGTGTTTTTGGTGGCCGTATAGGTTTCACTGAACTGTGCGCTGTCCCAGCGGATTTCCCGTTGGTTTTCTCCCGAGAACGCTGTGGCGCCCAGTAACCCTTGAACGTAGAAGTGCTCCAGCCAGTAGCTGGCCATCACCCCACCGCCATAGCCGTTGGGGGTCCATGAACCCCTGCCGCTGTATTCGCCGGGGAAATGTTGAACATTGATGTGGCCGTAATTGCCAAAAATTCCCAGCTGTAGATTTTTGCTGATTGAGGTGTCGATTCCAGCCACGATGCCGGCATGGGAGGAGTAGGAATCGTTGTACACATCCGGGTAATAGAGCAGTCCATAGCGTCCGCGACCACCGCCTGTTTTAAAGGGGGAAACACCTCCGCCAAAGCCCCTCACCCAGGCGCGGGAACCAAAGGGTTCGGTGTAGATCGAGCTGGGATTGGGGTCTTCCCTGTAAGTGGTTTCTCCAAGTGTGAGGCTGGCCAGTTCAATGCTTTCTTCGCCATTGCTCGAGGTTTTCCAGAAGCCACGCACAGGTTCACCGGTGGATTCTTTGGCCTCCAGCTCCGAGATCTGCTCATCCACCTGAACCGGTGTGAAGTGGCGCATGGGCAGCCGTTCAAGAATGGTATCGGCCAGATCATTCACGTAGGCCTGGGTGGACAGGCCGCCATTCACGATTACGTTGCGCGGCAAGGTGGCAGCGATGAATTGCGCAATTCTGTCGCGATTCTTGAGGCCGGAAAGCAGTTTTGCGGCCACGTCTGGTGGCACATCTTCCAGCAGTTCTGTGATGTTGCTGCCGCTGCCAAAGCCACCTTCATTGCATTCTCCGCCAAACTCATAGCCTGTGATGAAACCAACGCGATTTCTGCTCCATTCAGTGTTGTAATAAAGCGGGTCGGATGATTTCCAGTAAAAGAGTAGTCCGCGGTTGTTCTGCTTTTCCCAGCCAGAACCGTTGTTGATTTGGGTTGTTTGCAGTTGATTTTCAGGAACTATTACTGAGCTGGTATAGCCATTGGGTTGGCTGCCTCCAGGAGGAGCGCTATTGTTTTGATTCTGACTCCATGAATCATAGTAAAAAGCCCATGTTGGCGATGCCTTGGCTGCCAGTTCTTGGGCGTCGCCATTGTTACCTTTCCACCATGGGCTAAGACTCTCAAGTTCAGTGTTGTGGCCGGGAGAGGCGCGCACATCAAAGCCATCGAGAATGTAGGTGTTGTTCGTGGTGCTCACGCATTGGCGCCGAATGACGGGGTATTCCCCAGGCTCGATAGCGCCAACAATTGGTGTGTTATCTGGTGGAGCTGCCAGGGCAGCGGTAGGGATGAAGCCAACCCCAGCCAAGCTGCCTATGGCGCTCAAGGCCATCACACGCGCCTTGATTCCAATCCAAGAGAGTTGGGGCATGGATCACACCAGATCTGCCGCTGTTTAGGCACGCCATAGCGCTGCAGAGTGCTCCAGGCAGCAAAACATGCACTTTTGGAATCACTCCCTGATGGCGCAACATCTTTTGTTGCAAGCTTGTGCCCCCTTTGGGCATGGGCCGTTGTGGCACCCCATGGCTTGGCCCTGCTGCGCTGACGCCTGGCATCCCCTCGCTTAAATCTTGGCGAGCTGTTGTTGGTGCTGCGCTGCCGGTGTTGGTTGCCACTTACCCCTTCCACTGTTCTTCTGAACTTGAGGCCGTATTGGCGCTGCATGGCTTTGCTGCCCATGTGGTGCAGCTGCAACCGGGGCCGATGCAGGGCAGCCTGCAGCTCGCTGTGCAGGCTGGTGTGCCTGCTTTACGGCTTCAGTGCACCACCGCCTATTCCCTCAGTTGTGCGCGGTCCCCGCAGATCCTGCCCTTGAGCCTGGAGCGGCGCGGCCATGGGGATCAGGTGTTGATCCACGGCCAGCCCTTGGTGCCTCATGCCGTGGCTGGTTGCTGCCTGAATCTCAGCCACAGTTTTGTGCAGATCTGGCCACAAGCGGAGGCTTTGATTGCCTTGTTGCCCCGTGAGCGCTTGTTGGAGCGCTTGGTTCTGGGGGATGGTGCTGGTGTTGTGGCCTTGATGGAGCAGCACAACCAGGTGTTGTTGCCAGCATCGGTGCATCGGCAGCTGGTGGCTTGGTTGGCCAGCTGGTTTGAGGTTGATGGGTTGGTTGAGATGGATCCCTTGGCCTGTTGGGTTGAGTGCTTGAAGGATGCTCAGATCCTCGGGGCGGTTCCGCTGCGGTTGATCCAGCGCTATGAGCTTGTGGCCCAGATGATTTCCCTCGGGGCTGATGCAACAGGCGCAGGTGCCATTGGCGATCTGAATCAAGTGGTGGCGCACTTGGGCGTCTCGCGCCGCAGCCTGATCCAAGGCTGCAAGGAGCTCACGGGGCTTGGCCCCATGCAGCTGCTGCGGGCGCAGCGGCTTGAGCGGGTGCATCAAGAGTTGCAGCTTGCGGCCGATGATTCCGTGGCTGCGATTGCGGCGCGGCATGGTTTCCTCAGCCGCGGTCATTTCAGCTCGCTGTATCAGCGCCAGTACGGGATGCTGCCTTCAGCCACAGCGCAGCATCGTGCAGAACTGGCAGCGTGATAGTCGCAGCAGCGTGCTGGTGGTGGTTTGAGCTCAGATGATCCAAGTGGAGCTGAGATTTTGGAGAACAGGACACTCACTCGGGCGGTTCTTTTGGCCAGCCACCTGATCCTGCAGGTTTTGCAGACCCATTTCACGGATCCCACCGGTTGCACCTAGCAGCTGGGCATAAGTGATGGTGACTAGATCGAAGCGTTGGGTGGTCATTGAAGTGCTCCTGATTAACGAGTGTGGGAGTGATGTCTCTGGGGTTGTCCCCCCCTCGACACCATCAAGATCACACCCGTTTCTTGGGAACCTCTGGGCAGCAGTGGTGAGGCAGGCTCGGTGTTGTGGTGAAGAGCTGG
>JAYKIT010000144.1:0-4583 GCA_035285765.1 Synechococcus sp.
GTGAGGGTGTCGTTCACCGGCAGGCTGACCACGCAGAGCCCGGTGGCGATCAGCAGGCTTAGGCGCTCATGCCAGAGCAGCCACCAAGCCAGTTGAACGTAGTGCTGGAATTTGCGCGGCTGGATCACATCCCATTGATGCAGTAGCCGGCATCCACATAAATGGTCTGGCCGGAGATGCCGCTGGCCAGATCGCTCAGCAGGAAGGCGGCGGTGCCACCCACCTCCATCTGGGTCACGGTGCGGCGCAGGGGGGCCTTCTCCTCCACGTTGTGAATCATGTCGAGAATGCCGCCGATGGCGGAGCTGGCCAGGGTGCGGATCGGGCCGGCGCTGATGGCGTTCACCCGCACCTGCTTCTCGGGGCCCAGCTCGGCAGCCAGGTAGCGCACTGAGGCCTCCAGAGCGGCTTTGGCCACACCCATCACGTTGTAGTTGGGGATGGCTCGCTCAGCACCGAGATACGAGAGGGTGATCACACCTGCTTTCTCGCTGAACAGCGGCTTGGCATGGGCGCAGAGGGGTGCGAGGGAGTACGCGCTGATCTCCAGGGCCCGGGCAAAGCCCTCGGCGGTGGTGGCGCTGTAATCGCCGATCAGCTCCTCCTTGCCGGCGAAGGCCAGGCAGTGCACCAAACCATCGAGTCGGCCCCACTTGGCTTTGATCTCGCCAAACACCGATTCCATCTGGGCGGCGTCCTGCACATTCAGGGGCAGAAACAGGCTGGGTTCGAGGGGTTCGGTGAGTTCGCGCACCTTCGCCTCGAAGCGGCCTTTGTCGTCGGGCAGGTAAGTGATGCCCAGTTCGGCGCCGGCTGCCTTCAGCTGCTGGGCGATGCCCCAGGCGATTGAGCGGTTGTTGGCGATGCCGGTGACGAGGATCTTCTTGCCGGTCAGATCAAGCAGCATCGGGCGCTCCTGCGGGGCTTGTTGCGCGCGATTCTCCCGCACGCCCCGCCAGGATCAGCGCATTGTTGTTGTGCTCAGGCCGGTGCCCGCCTCCACTCCACCGCCGGATCCCCGCGATCTGCCGCGTTCCTTCAAAAGCCGCTCAGAGCTCAATGCCTTGCTGCAGCAGGAGTTTCCGCAGGCCGAGGGTGAGCTCAGCCCGATTCGCGGCGGGCGCAAAGCAGCGGAGATGTGCCTCAGCAAGGTGGACCCCAGCCGCTATGGCCGCAGCCGGAACCATCTCAGCGGCGCGGTCACCCGCCTCTCGCCCTACATCCGCCATGGGGTGTTCAGCCTGGCGGAGGTGCGCGATGCGGTGTTCCGCCGGCTGCGCAGCCGCGATGACGGCACCAAGTTGATCAACGAGCTGGGCTGGCGTGATTTCTGGCAGCGCATGTGGCTGGATCTTCGCGATGGCATCAACGACGACCAGGAGGACTACAAAACCGGCCATGCCGCCTCCGCGTATCAGCCTGAGCTCCCCGATGACCTGCGCCAGGGCTGCACTGGCCTGGCCTGCATGGATGGCTTTCGCAACGAGCTGGTGACCACCGGCTGGCTCCACAACCATGCCCGTATGTGGCTGGCGGCGTATCTGGTGCATTGGCGCCGGGTGCACTGGCGGGCTGGGGCGGAGTGGTTCCTGGAGCATCTGCTTGATGGTGATCCGGCCAGCAATCACCTCAGCTGGCAGTGGGTGGCCAGCTGTTTCAGCCACAAGCCCTACTTCTTCAACCGCGACAACCTCGAGCGCTACAGCAACGGCAGTTACTGCCGTGAATGCAGCCAGGCCAGCCGTTGCCCCTTTGAGGGCAGCTATGAGCAACTGGAGAATCAGCTCTTCGCCGTCACGGCTCCTGTTCGCAACGTTCCCGCCCGGAGGCGCCGCTGATGGATCTGCGCAATCCGATCGTTTGGGTGCATGAGGAGGCCCTTGGCCCCGCCAATCCAGCCCTGCAGGACTGCCCCGGGGCACCGGCCCTGTTTGTGTTCGATCAAGCCTGGATCGAGGCGCAGCGCCTGAGCCGCAAGCGTCTGGGCTTTCTCTACGAATGCGCCGTGGAGCTGCCGCTGATCCTGCGCCGCGGGGATGTGGTGGAGGAGGTGCTCGCCTTTGCTCAGCGCTGTGGCGCCGATGGGGTGGTCACCAGTGCTGCGGTGGATCCGCGGCTGCAGCGTTATGCCTCGCGCATCAGCAAGCAGCTGCCGCTCTGGATCCTGGATCCCGATCCCTTCGTGGAGCTGCCGCAGCCGCCGCGGTTGGGGCGTTTCAGCCGCTACTGGCGGGCTGCCGAACCGGTGGTCTGGGAGCGCTTCAGGGGGTAGCGCCCGATGGCTTTTGCAGCATGCGCTGCTCTTCGCGGCGCAGGGCGCTTGGATCAGGCAATAGGTCGTTGCCATCGAGGGGGGGCAGGGGCTCCACCCGCACCTCGCTCTCCTGGCGTGGAGGCTCGCTCCACTCAAAGCGGGCCTGTGGAGCGCGGGCTTTGCAGAGGGCCTCGCTCTCGCGCTTGAGCTGCTGGTTCACGCGGCCGTTGCGCACCGCCTGGAAAAACTCCTGGCGGCTGGCCAGGCCTGAGCTGAACGGGGCACTGCCGTTGCCATTGAACAGCCGCGCTGGATCGGCGTTCCAGCGCGGCCGGCAGATGTCCCTGTTGCGGGTGTCGGTGTCGATCCAGATGTGCAAGCCATAGCCATCGGGCTGGTTCACCACCGCAAGGCCGTCGTGGGGTTCGCGGCGGCTGAGGGGATACACCTTCATCGCTGGGCTGGCGTGCTGGCAGGCGCTGAGCAGCAGCAGCGCGGCTCCGAGCAGGGGAGCCGAAAACCGCAGAGGGGCCATGCCGGGCGATGGATCAGGTGCCCTAGCTTGCCGGCCAACGACCCATCTGGCCGTGGCTCGCACCGTTTCCACCATGCTGCCGCTGGGCACGCCGTTGCCGAGCTTTTCCTTGCCCACTGTGGAAGGGGGCCGTTGGAGCACGGCTGAGCTGGACTCCCGCCCTGTGCTGGTGCTGTTCATCTGTGCCCACTGCCCCTTTGTGAAGCATGTGGAAGCCAGCCTCACGGCCCTGGTTCAGGAGCGGGCCCCTGAACTGCAAATCGTGGCGATCAGCAGCAACAGCGTGATCAGCCATCCCCAGGATGCCCCGGCCCAGCTGCTGGCCCAGAAGCAGCGCTGCGGCTGGTCGTTTCCCTATCTCCACGACAGCGAGCAAACCGTGGCGCGGGCCATGCAGGCCGCCTGCACCCCGGATCCGTTTCTGTTCGATCAGCAGCGCGCTTTGGTCTATCGCGGTCAGCTCGATGGCAGCCGACCTGGTGGCGATCAGCTGAGCGACTGCGCTGATCTGCGCCGCGCCCTGGAGGCCTTGGCACGAGGGGCTGCGCCCCTGGATCCCCAGACCCCGTCTGTGGGCTGCGGGATCAAATGGCATCAAGAAAGCTCGTAAGCTTTCTGTTATGAACGTTCCCCCTTTCGACCTCTCCGTTCAGCTGGCCGATCTGGGGGTCGACCTGGACCAGGCGGTGCTGGAGGTGCTGCGCAGCGGCCGCTACATCGGTGGTCCGGTGATTGAGCAGTTCGAGGCGGCCTTCGCCAGCTTTTGCGGCAGCCCCCATGCCATCGGCTGCAACAGCGGCACCGATGCTCTGATCCTGGCCTTGCGGGGCCTGGGCATTGGCCCCGGTGATGAGGTGATCACCAGCTCCTTCAGCTTCTTTGCCACCGCGGAGGCCATCAGTGCCGTGGGGGCCACCCCGGTGTTCGTGGATGTGGATCCACGCACCTATCTGATTGATCTTGATCAGATGGAAGCAGCCATTGGCTCCGCCACCCGTGCCTTGGTGCCGGTGCACCTCTTTGGTCGCCCGGTGGACATGGAGCGGCTGATGGCGATTGCCAGCCGCCATGGTTTGGCGGTGGTGGAGGACTGCGCCCAGGCCACTGGTGCCAGCTGGAATGGCCAGCCGGTGGGCACCTTTGGCGATGCCGGCTGCTTCAGCTTCTTCCCCACCAAGAATCTTGGTGCTGCCGGAGATGGCGGTGCCGTGACCTGCCGTGATGCGGCGCTGGCCCAACGGGTGCGGGAGCTGGCGGTGCATGGCATGCCTCGCCGTTATTTGCACACCAGCCTCGGTTACAACAGCCGACTCGATGCGCTGCAGGCGGCGGTGCTGAATGTGAAGTTGCCGCGGCTGACCGGTTGGCTGGAGCGGCGCCGTGCGGTGGCCCAGCGCTACCTGCAGGGGCTCAACGGCGTGGCGGGTCTGCAGCTGCCGGATCCGGGCCCTGCTGGACACAGCTGGAATCAGTTCGTGGTGCGTGTGGCCGCTTGCCCGCAAGCGCAACCTGCCTGTGGCGGCAGCTGTTCCCCCTGCGCCAACAGCGCTGCCCATGATCTCCCGGAGGCGCGTTGCCGCAACTGGTTCCAGGAGGATCTGCGCCAGCGGGGCGTGAACACGATCATCTACTACCCGATCCCGATTCATCGCCAACCGGCCTATGCGGAACTGGGGTATGGCCGCGGCAGCCTGCCGGTGACCGAGCAGCTCGCTGTTGAGGTGTTGAGCCTGCCGATTTTTCCCGAGCTCAGCAGTGCTCAACAGTCTTATGTGCTTCAGGCCCTTGGTGGCA
>JAYKIT010000145.1:0-5866 GCA_035285765.1 Synechococcus sp.
GCGCCAGGCGCCTGCAGGAGGCGAGCCTGCTGGAGGCCCCGCAGCTGCTGATGCGCAGCGTTCGCGGTTTGGCTTCGCAGCGCTCCCTCACCTGGCTGGCCTGCGTTCCCCTGGCCCTGCTGGGCCTGGGAGTGTTCAACCTGTCGGCCCATGCTGCTGAGCTCCCCGAGCTCACGCCGGCCTTCCTGGCCAACAACCTCTTCATCTTCATCTGCGCAATTCTCGTCGCTTTCATGAACGCCGGCTTTGCCATGGTGGAAGCCGGGATGTGCCGCCAGAAGAATGCGGTAAACATTCTGGCCAAGAACCTGTTCGTGTTTGCCCTGGCGGTAACGGCGTACTGGTTCTGCGGTTATTCGTTGATGTACGGCGATGCTGTGGCGGCCGGTTGGCTGTACTTCAAAGGATTGTTTTTTGACCCTGCTGTCACCCCTGAGCTGATTGGTGAGGCTGGCCTGGTGCCCACCGTGGATTTCCTCTTCCAGGCCGCCTTTGCGGGCACTGCCGCCACCATCGTTTCGGGTTTGGTGGCGGAGCGCATCAAGTTCGGCGAGTTCGTGATCTTCGCCCTGGTGCTCACCGCAGTGATCTATCCGATCTCCGGTTCATGGCAATGGAACGGCGGTTGGCTCAGCGAGCTGGGGTTCATTGATTTCGCTGGCTCCTCGATCGTGCACTCCGTTGGTGCCTGGGCTGGTTTGGTGGGTGCCCTGCTGCTTGGCCCCCGCATTGGCAAGTTTGTTGAGGGCCGCACTCAGGCCATCCCTGGCCACAACATGGCCATCGCCACCCTGGGCGCCCTGATCCTCTGGATCGGCTGGTACGGCTTTAACCCCGGTTCCCAGCTGGCCATGGATCAGTGGGTTCCCTACGTGGCTGTGACCACCACGTTGGCCGCTGCCGGTGGTGCCATCGGCGCCACGGTGGTGTCCACCATGACCTCCGGCAAGCCGGATCTCACCATGATCATCAACGGCATCCTGGCGGGTTTGGTGAGCATCACCGCCGGTTGCGCCAACCTCACCATGGTGGGTGCTTGGGTGGCTGGCCTGGTGGGCGGCGTGATCGTGGTGTTCGCGGTGGCTGCCCTCGATTCAGCCCGCATTGATGACCCCGTTGGCGCCTTCTCTGTGCACGGTGTCTGCGGCGTCTGGGGCACCCTGGTTGTGGGGCTCTGGGGCTTTGATATCCAAGGCGACGGCTCCGCTCTGGGCCTGTTCGTTGGCGGCGGCATCAGCCAGTTCGGCATTCAGGCCCTGGGCTGCGCGGCTTACGCCATCTGGACCATCGTCACCTGCTGGATCACCTGGTCGGTCATCGGTGCTGTCTTCGGCGGCATCCGTGTGACCGAGAAGGAGGAGATCGAAGGTCTGGATATCGGTGAGCACGGCATGGAGGCCTATCCCGATTTCGCTTCAGCTAAATAGTCACGTTGATTCAGCCTTAACGGCGTTCAGGCACCTGTCCCAGTGGGCAGGTGCCTTTTTTTATGGCCGCCCCACGGCCAATAGATTGGGGCGATTCGGTGCTGCGTATCGCCATGGACACCCGCGCGTTCAAGCGTTCTCTGCACCATTCCGAGCGCTACAACCGCCGGGGATTCGGCCGCGCCGATGAGGTGGCCGGCAGCTTGGAGGAGGCCTACAAGAGCGATCTGATCCAGAACATCCGCGAGAACGGCTACGTGCTGCAGGAGGGCCGGGTCACGATTCGCCTGGCTGAGGCCTTCGGTTTTTGCTGGGGTGTGGAGCGGGCGGTGGCGATTGCCTATGAAACGCGCCGGCACTACCCCACCGAGCGCATCTGGATCACCAACGAGATCATCCACAACCCCTCGGTGAATGCCCATCTGCGCGACATGAACGTGTTATTCATCCCCGTGGACGGCGGGGTGAAGGATTTCTCCGAGGTGGAGAGCGGTGATGTTGTGATCCTGCCGGCCTTTGGCGCCACGGTGCAGGAGATGCAACTGCTCAATGAGCGTGGTTGCCACATCGTGGACACCACCTGTCCCTGGGTCTCCAAGGTGTGGAACAGCGTTGAGCGCCACAAAAAGCAGTCGTTCACCTCGGTGATTCACGGCAAGGTGAAGCACGAGGAAACCCTGGCCACCAGCTCCTTTGCCGGCACCTATCTGGTGGTGCTGGATCTGGAGGAGGCCCAGTTGGTCTGCGATTACATCCTTGGCAACGGCGATCGCGACACGTTTCTGCAGCGCTTTGCCGGTGCCACCTCACCGGGGTTTGATCCGGATCGCGATCTTGCTCGGATCGGTGTGGCCAACCAAACCACCATGCTCAAGAGCGAAACCGAGGAGATCGGTCGTTTGTTCGAGCGCACGCTGCTGCGTCGCTACGGCCCCAATGAGCTCAATGAGCACTTCCTGGCGTTCAACACCATCTGCGATGCCACCCAGGAGCGTCAGGACGCCATGTTCTCCCTGGTGGATGAGCCCCTGGATCTGATGGTGGTGATCGGTGGCTACAACTCCTCGAACACCACCCATTTGCAGGAGATCGCCGTGAGCCGCGGGATTCCCTCGGTACACATCGATGCTCCCGAGCGCATTGGCCCTGGCAATGCCGTGGAGCACAAGCCCCTGGGGCAGGAGCTCAGTCGTCTGGAGCCCTTCTTGCCGGAGGGCCAGCTGCGCATCGGCATCACCTCCGGCGCCTCCACGCCCGATCGCGTTGTGGAAGGGGTGATTGATCGCCTGCTGGCTCTGGCAGCTGGTGAACCGGTGCCAGCGGTCGCCGATCAGACAATCAGCGCTTAAAGGTCCGTTACATTGGCTGATGCCTGTGGAACCGGGGGACCGAGTGACGCTCACGCTGGCCTCGCGCCCCCAATCGGAGCGCCGTCGTCCCATGGATGACGTGAAGCTGCGCACCTACGCCAGCCGCTTCTCCGATGTGATGGAGATGCGCGCTCCTGTGGCCCAGGTGAGTGCTTATCTCGATGCCCATCAGGGCTGGTTCTGCCGTTGTGCGGCGCCGATGCAGGTGGATGCTCTCGGCAGCAACGGCTATCGCCTCACCTTGGGTCGGTTTGGCAATTTCGGTTTTGAGCTGGAGCCCACCATCGCCTTGGCCTTGCTGCCGCAGCACCAGGGCGTGTATCGCATCGAAACGATCCCGGAGCCGGGCTCCGATGCGGCCAGCCAGGGTTACAGCGTTGATTTTCAGGCTTCACTTGAGCTTTGCGCTGAGGCCGATCACACCTTGGTGCGCTGGGATCTCGACCTCGAGGTGATGGTGCGGCTGCCGGCTTTTATCGGGGTGCTGCCTGAATCTCTCGTGCAGTCCAGCGGTGATCACCTGTTGCGCCAGATCGTGCGACAGGTGTCGCGGCGACTCACCTGGAAGGTGCAGGAGGATTTCCATGCCCAGGCCGGGCTGAATTGTCCTCCGCGTCGCCGCGCCCGCTTCTGAAGCACTCCCTCAGCGGTTGCTCCAGATCTTGTTCACGATTTCCATGCCGCTCACGGCCTGCCAAAGGAACAGGGTGAACACCAGCATGTTCAGTCCCACGTGGGCCTTGCGGGCGATCAGATTGCCCTGTTGCATCAGTGGGGAGAGGGAGGCGGCCAGGGCGATCATGCCGGTCATCGCCAGACCCACCAGCAGGTGCGGCCCCACGAACAACTTGCCGTTGTTGATGTAGGTGACGGCCATGCCACCGATGCAGCCACACACCATCACCGCCAGCACCAGGCTGCCGATCAGGTAGTGGCGCTGGGCGAATTTGCCTTTGATCAGGGTCTTGCGATCCTCAGCCGAGGCGGTGCGGGTTTTCTTGGCTTTGATGCCGAGGAAGAGGGCGTAGCCGGAACCGGCCAGCAGCCCCCACATCAGCAGTGGATGGAGGAAATTGAGGTTGAACGCCAGCGCCTCGGGCATCGGGGTGACAAACGGGTGCAGCGACGCTAACGGGCGATGTGCCCCCGTTTGTGTGGCCCTCAACCGGCTGGATTCAGTGCAGGAAGTGGCGCCGCCCCGTGATCACCATGGCCAGCCCGGCGGCATCGCAGGCGGCGATCGAATCGGCATCGCGCTTGCTGCCCCCCGGTTGGATCACCGCGCGGATGCCATGGCTCGCCGCCAGCTTCACCGTGTCGTCGAAGGGGAAGAAGCCATCACTGGCCAGCACGGCACCTTGGGCCTGCTGGCCGGCAGCCTCCAGGGCGATTCCGGCTGAACCCACCCGGTTCATCTGGCCGGCCCCCACCCCGAGGCTCTGACCTGCTTTGGCCACCACGATCGCGTTGGAGCGCACATGGCGCACCACGCGCCAGGCGAAGCGCAGGTCAGCCCATTCCTCGGCATCGGGTTGGCGGGCGCTCACCACCTGCCAGGTGTCGGGCTCATCGCTCACCTGATCCCGTGCCTGCACCAGCACCCCACCCAGCACGGAGCGCAGGTGCTGGCGGCTGGCGGCGGCACTGGCCGTGGCGGGCAGCTCCAGCAGACGCAGATTGGTTTTGCTGCTCAGCAGTTCCCAGGCTTCAGGGGTGATTGCAGGGGCAACGATGCACTCCAGGAACAGCCCTTGCAGGCTGGCGCAGGCGGCGCCATCCAAGGGTTGGTTGAGGGCCACGATGCCGCCGAATGCTGAAACGGGATCAGCGGCGATCGCCCGGGCCAGGGCATCGGCAGCATCGCTGCCGGTGGCCACACCGCAGGGGTTGGTGTGTTTGATCACCACCGCCGCGGCTCCTTCGTGGGCGGGGAAGCGTTCCACCGTGGCCTGGGCGGCATCGAGATCCAGCAGGTTGTTGTAGCTGAGTTCTTTGCCCTGCAACTGGCGGGCACCACCCCAGCCGGCATTGCTGCTGTACCAACCAGCGGCTTGATGGGGGTTCTCGCCGTAGCGCAGGCTCTGGCGCAGGGGCAAATTGAGGCTCAAGCTGCTGGCCTGGCTGCTCTCGCCCTCCAATTGCTGGCCCAGCCAGGTGCTGATGGCGCTGTCGTAGGCCGCGGTGTGCTGGAAGGCCTCCAGGGCCAGCTGGCGCCGCAGTTCCGCCGGTACAGCTCCGGCCTCCAGGGCCTCCAGCAGGCGTCCGTACTGCTGGGGGCTGGTGAGCACGCTCACATGGGCGTGGTTTTTGGCGGCGGCGCGCACCATGGTTGGCCCGCCGATATCGATCTTCTCGATGGCCTCATCCCAGCTCACATCAGGCCGGGCGATCGTGGCTTCAAACGGATAGAGATTCACCACCACCAGCTCAATGGCGGGGATGTTTTGGGTTTCAAGATCGGCCCTGTCGGAGGCTTCGCTGGGGCGCGCCAGGATCCCGCCATGCACCCTTGGATGCAGCGTTTTCACGCGACCGCCAAGGATTTCCGGAGCGCCGGTGTGGTCGGCCACCTTGGTGACAGGCAGGCCGGCTTCGGCCAGGCACTTGGCGGTGCCGCCGCTGGAGATCAGCTGAAAGCCATGGCGTTCCACCAGGGCGCGGGCCAGAGGTTCGATGCCCTCCTTGTTGGAGACACTCAGCAGCGCCAGACGAGCCATGGAGATCGGAACGGACAGCCAATCTCTGATGCTATGGGGCAGAGCTCGAGAGCCCATCGATGCGTTTGATCCTGCTTCACGGCTGGGGCGCCAGTGGTGATGATCTGCTGCCGCTCGGCCAGGAGTTGCAACGGGCCCTGGGTTGGTCGGCGGAGGCCCTGAGCCTGCGCGCGCTGGAGGCGCCTGAAGCCCATCCGGCTGGGGCTGGGGCGCGCCAGTGGTATGACCTGAATGAGCCCGGTTGGCCTGGGCGCCATGGGGCTATCGAGGCCTTGGGACAACGCCTGGATGCTGAGCTCCAGCAGGCCGCTGCTGAGGCGGTGGTGGTGCTGGGGTTTTCCCAGGGTGCAGC
>JAYKIT010000146.1:0-19068 GCA_035285765.1 Synechococcus sp.
GGCTCTCAAAGCGCCAACTCACCCTGCTGCCAGGCAGCACCTTGAGCCTGGGCGACAGCCAGCGCTTTGAGCGCTCCAACCCTGAGAACCCTTATCACCACTTCATCGAACAGGCTTACGGCACCCGAGTGGTGACCGCCAGCGTGCACATCAACCTGGGCTTGCCGAACACCGCCGCGATCATGGCGGCGTGCCGGTTGCTCCGCTGTGAAGCAACCCTGCTGCTGGCCCTCAGCGCCAGCTCCCCCTTCCTCGATGGCCGCTGCGCGGGCGCCCACTCCCAGCGCTGGCGCCAGTTCCCGCTCACCCCAGCCCGAGTGCCGCTGTTCCGCGACCACAGCCACTACGTGGGCTGGATGGAAGACCAGCTGGCAGCCGGCACGATGCGCAACGTGCGGCACCTCTGGAGTTCCGTGCGTCCGAACGGTCCGGATCGCCCCCACGGGCTCAACCGGGTAGAGCTGCGCATCTGTGATCTGGTCACCAACCCCCACGACCTGCTGGCCATCACCGCCTACTGCGAACTGCGGCTGCTGCAGCTGCTCGATGGTGCCGCTGCTGATCCCGCCAATGCCAGCAAACTCTCGCTGGACCAGCTGGCCCAACTGGCGGATGCCAATGATCAGCAGGCCGCCCTGCACAGCCTCGATGCCACGCTGCAGCACTGGCGTGATGGCCGCGCCTTAACCGCGCGCCAATGGATCAGCGATCAGCTCGAGGCTCTGCAGCAGTGGGGCCAGGGCCACAGCGCTCAACCCTGGCTGCCCCCCTTGGGGGGGCTGCTGGAGCGCGGCAACACGGCCATGCGCTGGTTGCAGCGCCACAGCAACGGCGAGGGCATCGGCGCGATTCTCACGGGCGAGATCGCTGCCCTGGAGGAGGAAGAGCAGCAGCTATGGAGCCAGTGCAGCGGCAGGGCGCAGGGCGATTTGGGATGATCGGATCTTCCTTGTCCTGATTCGGCTCCCGCATGCAGGTTTCGCTGTCCGACACTGCTGCCCCGGTCGGCCGCCGCACCCTGCGTCAGCTGAATGAACGGCTTGAGCTGGTGGAAGACCTCTGGAGCACGGTGCTGCAGAGCGAATGCCCACCGGATCAGGCGGCGCGGGTGCTGCAGCTCAAGCAGCTCTGTGAAGAGGAGCAGGCCGCCGATCGAATCATCGCCCTGATCGTGGAGATGGATCTGGCCGAGGCGATCGCCGCCGCCCGCGCCTTCTCGCTCTATTTCCAACTGGTCAACATCCTCGAGCAGCACATCGAGGAAGACCGCTACCTGGCCACGATGACCCCAGAGGGGTTGGTGGAGCCGGCGAACCACAACGCCGATGCGTTGGCAGGCCACGATGAACCGGCCACCTTCCAGCGCCTGTTCCAGCGCATGCGGGCCCTGAATGTGCCCCCCGGCCTGCTGGAACCGCTGCTGCGTGAGCTGGATGTACGGCTGGTGTTCACCGCCCATCCCACCGAGATCGTGCGCCACACGGTGCGCCACAAGCATCGGCGCGTGGCCCAGCTGATCCAACGCCTCGAGGGGGTGAGCCAGGGTCTCGACACCTTCGAAGACCCCCAGGGCCTACGGCTGCAGCTGGAAGAGGAGATCCGCCTGTGGTGGCGCACCGACGAACTGCACCAGTTCAAACCCTCGGTGCTCGATGAGGTGGACTACGCCCTGCACTTCTTTGAGCAAGTGCTGTTCCAAGCGATGCCGCTGCTGCATGAGCGCATGCGCAAGGCCCTGGCGGAGTCGTACCCCGATGTGGTTCCCCCCGAAGACGGCTTCTGCACCTTCGGCTCCTGGGTGGGCTCCGACCGCGATGGCAACCCCTCGGTGACGCCGGAGATCACCTGGCGCACGGCCTGTTACCAGCGCCAGTTGATGCTGGAGCGCTACCGCGCCTCGGTGCGCGAGCTGCGCGATCAACTCAGCATCTCGATGCAGTGGAGCCAGGTGAGCCCGGCCCTGCTCGAATCGCTGGAGATGGACCGGCTGCGGTTCCCGGAGATCTACGAGAAGCTCGCCGCCCGCTACCGGCTCGAGCCCTATCGCCTCAAGCTCTGCTACATGCTCGAGCGCCTGGAGCTCACCCTGGCGCGCAACGACCAGCTCTCGGCGGCCGGTTGGGAATCGCCGCGCACCCCCGGTGATGCCGATGAAGCGCTGAGCACGCTGACACCGCAGCAAGAGCTGCACTACGTCACGTATGGCGATTTCCGCAGCGATCTGGAGCTGGTGCGCAGCAGCCTCGAAGCCACAGGCCTGAGCTGCGAGCCGCTGAACCGTTTGCTGAGCCAGGTGCAGGTGTTCGGCTTCTGCCTGGCCTCACTCGACATCCGCCAGGAGAGCACCCGCCACAGCCAAGCGATCGAAGAGCTCACCCGGTTCCTGCAGCTGCCTTGTGATTACGAGGCGATGACGGAATCCGAGCGGGTGGAATGGCTGCTGCAGGAGCTGCAGACCCGCCGGCCGCTGATCCCCAGAGCTCACCAATGGAGCCCGGCCACCGCCGAAACCTTCGCGGTGTTCCGCATGCTCAAGCGCCTGCAGGAGGAGTTTGGCGAGCGCATCTGCGGCACCTACGTGATCTCGATGAGTCACACCGAGTCGGACCTGCTGGAGGTGCTGCTGCTGGCCAAAGAGGCTGGCCTGGTGGATCCGGTGGAGAGCACCACCCGGCTCAAGGTGATCCCCCTGTTTGAAACGGTGGAGGATCTGCGCTGCGCCCCCGAGGTGATGGGGGCCATCTTTGAGCGCCCCTTCTACCGACGCCTGCTGCAGAACGAGGAGGTGCCGCTGCAGGAGGTGATGCTCGGCTACTCCGACAGCAACAAAGATTCAGGCTTCCTCTCCAGCAACTGGGAGATCCATCGCGCCCAGATTGCGCTGCAGGCCCTCTGCACACGCCATGCCCTGGGGCTGCGCATCTTCCACGGCCGCGGTGGCTCCGTCAGCCGCGGCGGCGGCCCCGCCTACCAGGCGATCCTGGCCCAGCCCAGCAGCACCCTGCGGGGCCGGATCAAGATCACCGAACAAGGGGAGGTGCTGGCCTCGAAGTACGCCCTGCCGGAGCTGGCGCTTTACAACCTCGAAACGATGACCTCGGCAGTGCTGCAGAACAGCCTGCTGACCAGTGACCTGGATTCCACGCCGGCCTGGAACGAGCTGATGAACCGGCTGGCCTCGCGCTCACGCCAGCATTACCGCGCCCTGGTGCATGAGCACCCGGCCCTGGTGGCCTTCTTCGAGCAGGTCACCCCGATCGAAGAGATCAGCAAGCTGCAGATCTCCTCACGCCCAGCCCGCCGCCGGGTGGGGGCCCGTGATCTCTCCTCCCTGCGGGCGATTCCCTGGGTGTTTGGTTGGACCCAGAGCCGCTTCCTGCTGCCCAGCTGGTTCGGGGTGGGCGCGGCGATCCGCGATGAACTGGCCGACGATCCCAGCCGCATCGAGATGCTGCGGGTGCTGTATCAGAGCTGGCCCTTCTTCCGCATGCTGATCTCCAAGGTGGAGATGACCCTGGCCAAGGTGGACCTGGCCCTGGCCGAGCACTACGTGGAAACCCTCGGCAGCGACGACCGCCGCGCCGACTTCCGCGAGATCTTCAGTGTGATTGCCGCTGAATACCACCTCACCCATGACCTGGTGAAGCAGATCACCGGCCACGACCGACTACTGGATGGGGATCCCGCCTTGCAGCTCTCGGTGGAGCTGCGCAATCGCACGATCGTGCCCCTCGGCTTCCTGCAGGTGGCCCTGCTGCGCCGCCTGCGCAATCAGAACCGCCAGCCACCCATGAACGAGGCCGAGCTAGCCGACACCCGCACCTACAGCCGCGGCGAACTGTTGCGCGGAGCACTGCTCACCATCAACGGCATTGCGGCCGGCCTGCGCAACACCGGCTGAGGCCACGCCGATGATGCCCTACTTCCGCAGCCAGCCCCCAGCGCCTCGGCTCCCTGAGGGGTACAGCCTGGTCATGGAGGATCTGCCGGTGCATGCCGCTGCTGTGAACGCGTTCCTGCAGCAATGCGGCGCGCCGCTGCGCAGCGACAGCCGCATGGCTCTGGCCCTGGAGCGCAGCGCCTGGAGCGTGCGGGTGTTGCGCGATCAAGACTTGGTGGGCTTTGTGCGGATCACCAGCGATCAGGCCCTCAATGCCAACCTCTGGGACCTGCAGGTGTTGCCAGCAGACGAACACGCCGAGCAACTGTTGGCGGTGATGGTGCACGCCAGCCTCAACCGGCTCCGGCGCGAGCTCCCCGGCTGCAGCATTTCGCTGGCCGCACCACCGATCGCCATCGCCGTGCTGGAACGCTATGGCTTCATCACTGATCCCAGTGGTATTCGCGCCATGGGCATGACGCTTTGACCAACCGATCAGGACATCAACGAGCATGGAGGGACTCGAACCCCCGACATTCAGAACCGGAATCTGACGCTCTATCCAACTGAGCTACATGCCCTCGCCCATGAGCGTACAACGTGGTCACAGCCGCCCTGACCAGGCGGATGACTGCTGCGGCGCCGATTGTTTACCTTACGCGCGCCTGGCTGGCTCACCATCCTTCTGCATCGCCTGGAGCTCAACAGCTTTCGCAATTACGCAACGCTGCAGTTGGAGTTGCGCGCGCCACGGTTGCTGGTGCTCGGCAACAACGGCGAAGGGAAATCCAACCTGCTGGAGGCGGTGGAACTGCTGGGCAGCCTGCGCTCGCACCGCTGCAGCAGCGACCGGGATCTGATTCAACGGGGGGCCAAACGCAGCCGCCTGCGGGCCCAGGCCGGCCCCGAGGCCGATGACGACCTGGTGCTGGAACTGCGCCGCCAGGGGGGGCGGTGGCTCTCCCGCAACGGCAAGGTGCTAGAACGCCACGCCGATCTGATCGGCCCCCTGCGCTGCGTCGGCTTCAGCGCCCTCGACCTGGAGTTGGTGCGCGGCGAACCCGCATTGCGGCGGGCCTGGCTGGATCGGGTGGTGCAACAACTTGAGCCGGTGTACAGCGAACTGCTGAGTCGCCATGGCCGATTGATGCGCCAGCGCTCCCAACTGCTGCGGCGTCCCCTGGCCAACCGCGAAGCGGTGCTGGATGCCCTGGATCAACAGTTGGCGGTGATCGGCACCCGCCTGCATCGCCGACGCCATCGCGCCATGCGCCGGCTGGAACCCCTGGCCGCTCCCTGGCAGGAGCGCCTCAGCGGTGGCCGGGAACAACTGCAGCTCACCTATGTGGCTGGCACCGCGCTGCCGGAACCGGAAGATGAGCAGCAATGGCAACACGCCCTGCTGGAGCAGCTGCGTCAGCAGCGCCCCCAGGAGGAACGGCTGGGCTACTGCCAGGTGGGGCCGCAGCGCGACGATGTGGCCCTGTTGCTGGGCGGTGAACCTGCTCGGCGCCTGGGATCAGCCGGGCAACAGCGCTGCCTCGTTCTGGCCCTGAAGCTGGCGGAACTGGAACTGGTGCAGCAGCTCAGTGGTGTGGCGCCCCTGCTGTTGCTCGACGATGTGCTAGCGGAGCTGGACCCCCAGCGGCAGCAGTTGCTGCTGGAGGCCATCGGCGAAGGACACCAGTGCCTGGTGAGCGCCACCCATCTGCAGAGCTGCGTGGATGACTGGCGCCAGCGGGCCCAGCTGGTGGAGATCAGGGCTGGGGCGATTGCGCCGGCTTCGAACTGAGCGGAGCCTCCTTGCCAGGGCTGACCTGCTGCTGTGGACCACTCATTCCCAGGAACGCCAGCACGGTGCCCCCCACGGCCACACCGGCCACCAGCAGGATCAGCAGCAGCTCTCCCACAGTGAGACCGCTCTGAGCATCGCGAAACAACTTGGAGCGGGAGAGCAGCGAGCGCACGTTGAAAATCACCTGGCAGGAAGTAAGGTTAAGAGCTCTTTTGCCGGATTCAATGGCACAAGCCACCTGTCTGCATCCCGATCCCGGACGCACGCAGATCACCGCCCCCAGCAGCCAGAGTCCTGTTCCCATGGACATGGTGGGTAAACACTGCATCCTCGAGCTTTACGACTGCGACCCGAGCAAGCTCGACGACGAAGCCTTTCTCAGGAGCGCCATTACCCAAGCAGCCGAACGGGCTGGCGCCACCCTGCTCAACCTCATCACCCACCAGTTCGAGCCCCAAGGCGTGACTGGCTTGGCGTTGCTGGCCGAATCCCACATCTCCATCCACACCTGGCCGGAATCCGGCTATGCCGCGGTGGATGTGTTCACCTGTGGCGACCACACCATGCCCGAACGGGCCTGTGCGGTGCTCAGTGAACAGCTGCAATCGCAGCACCAAAGTCTGCGCAGTTTCCGCAGACGCACCCCCTCGGAGGTTCAAAAAGCCCTGCGGGCTGCCTGAACCGCCACCTCAAGGGTTAGTCAGCGGCAAGCGCTCGGTTGAGTTTGCCGCTGATCAACCCTTCCAGATCCAGGCTCACCGCCTGGAACCCCAGGGAGGCAAAGGCCTCCACCACCACTTCACGGTTCAGCTCCTGCAGAAAGGTGCTGATCTGCTCCACCGGAATTTCAATGCGCGCCGTGTCCCCCTGGCTGCGCACCCGCACCCGGTGGTATCCCCGCTGCTGCAACCAGCGCTCCGCTTGAGCCACCCGCTGCAAGCGCGGGGCACTGATGGCTTCGCCATAGGGGAAGCGTGAGGCCAGACAGGGCTGGGCGGGTTTGTCCCACCAGGGGAACCCGAGGGCCCGTGAGATGGCGCGCACGCCGTGTTTATCGATGTTGCACAGGGCCAGCGGTGACAGCACCTGGCGCTCCGCCGCAGCCTTGAGACCGGGGCGGTGATCACCGAGATCATCGAGATTCACGCCATCCAGCACCTGAGCAGCAGCCGTGCTGGCGGCCAGCTGGGCCAGCAGCTGATGCAGCTCGCGCTTGCAGTAGTAACAACGATCCTGCGGGTTACTGGCATACAACGGATCATTCAGCTCTGCCGTGGGTTGCTCGCGGTGCTGCACCCCAAGCCAGGCCGCCTGCCAGCGGGCCTCTTCCAGCAGATGGGGCGCCAGCGCCGGGGAGACGCCCGTCACCGCCAAGGCCCGCTCACCCAACTGCTCAACAGCGATCGCCGCCACCAAGGTGCTGTCGACACCACCGGAATAGGCCACCAACACCCGCTGCTGGGCTGCGATCAGGGCGCGCAGGGCCTGCAGCTGCTCGAGCTGCGCAGCCGCCAGGCTCTCCAGTTGGGGGTGACAACGTGATTCGGGCACGCGCTCACGTTATCGAGCGTCGTTAAGATCCGAGCCTCTGTCGCGGTGGGGCGATGACCACCAGCACCGGCCGTGGCATCGGCATCCGCACGGCCGCCGGCGGTGATGAACGCCTGCGCGGTCAGCTGCATGTGTACGACGGCGAAGGAAAAGGCAAAAGCCAGGCCGCCCTGGGGGTGGTGTTGCGCACGATCGGCCTGGGCATCTGCGAGAAAAAGCGCACCCGGGTGCTGCTGCTGCGCTTTCTCAAAGGGCCTGGTCGCACCTATGCCGAGGACGCAGCAATCGAAGCCCTGCAACAGGGCTTTCCCCACCTGATTGACCAGGTGCGCACCGGCCGCGGTGAGCACTTCACCGCCGAGGAGGTCACCCGCTTTGACCGCCAGGAAGCCCAGCGCGGCTGGGACATCGCCCGCGGAGCCCTGGCCAGTGAGCTGTATTCCGTGGTGGTGCTCGATGAGCTCAACCCGGTGCTCGACCTGGGCCTGCTGGATGTGGAGGAGGTCACGCGCACCCTGGCGGCCAAGCCACCTGGTTTGGAGGTGATCTCCACCGGACGCGGCGCACCACGCTCCCTGGTGAACCTGGCGGATCTGCACTCGGAGATGCGACCCCACCTGCATGAGGCCCCCAGCCAGCTGGGCATGGAGGGCATCGAGATCTATACCGGTGAAGGCAAAGGCAAATCCACCAGCGCCCTGGGCAAGGCGCTGCAGGCCATCGGCAAGGGCATCAGCCAAGACAAGAGCCACCGGGTGCTGATCCTGCAGTGGCTCAAAGGGGGCAAGGGCTACACAGAAGACAGCGCCATCGCCGCCCTGCGCGAGAGCTACCCCCACCTGGTGGATCACCTGCGCTCTGGGCGCGACGCCATCGTGTGGCGGGGGCAGCAGCAGCCGATCGATTACGTGGAGGCCGAGCGGGCCTGGGAAATCGCCCGTGCCGCCATCGCCAGTGGGCTCTACAAAACCGTGATCCTCGATGAGCTCAATCCCACGGTGGATCTTGAGCTGTTGCCGGTGGAGCCGATCATTCAGACGCTGCTGCGCAAACCGCGCGACACCGAAGTGATCATCACTGGGCGCTGCAAGAACCCACCGCCCTACTTCGATTTAGCCAGCGTTCACTCCGAGATGGTGTGCCACAAGCACTACGCCGAACAGGGGGTGGATCTCAAGCGCGGCGTGGATTACTGAGCCGCAGGCCTGCGCCTGCTCTCACACATAGGCCTGGGCGGAATGGTGGAAGAAGCGGCGGTAATCAGGATCCTTTTCGAGTAGATCCAGGAAGCGATCACGGTCGAGGCGCAGCAGCAGCCCATCACCGCGGGCACGCACGGTGACGGCCCGGGGCAGATCCTCCAGCAAACCGGCATCCCCGAAGAAATCCCCCTCCTCCAGCACCCCCTGCTTCACCGGCAAGCCACCCCAGAGATCGGCCTGCAGCATCTCCAAGGTGCCAGCCACCACCACATAGAAGCTGTCGGGGGGATCCCCTTCGCAGAACACCTCCTCGCCGGGGCGCACGCGCTCGCTCACAAAATTCGACGCCAGCCAGCCCAGCATGGGCGCATCAACACCTTGGAACAGCGGGATCGAGGCCAACCGTTCGGCGGTGATGCGCACCCGGTGGGCAGCACTGACATCAAACCCGCTCATCTGGCGATGCCAGAAGGAGGCGTAGAGCCCGCCCGCGGCCAACAGGGCGTTGTGGTGCCCCTGCTCCACCACCCGGCCATCGGCAATCACCGCCACCTGATCCATGGCCGCGGCGGCCCGCAGGCGGTGCAGCACAGACACCACTGTGCGCCCCTGACCGAGGCGCACCAACGTGGCATTGATGGCCTCCTCAGTGGTGGGATCAAGGGCACTGGTGGCCTCATCAAGCAACAGCAAGCGCGGGTTGCGCACAATCGCCCGGGCGATGGCGATGCGCTGACGCTGGCCACCCGAGAGGCGCCCACCCCCGGGGCCCACTGGCGTATCCAACCCCTGGGGGAGGCTGTCGATCAGCCCCCCCAGCTCAGCGGCCTCCGCGGCTTCGCGCACCTCAGCATCGCTGGCCTCAAGCCGACCCAGGCGGATGTTCTCAGCGATGCTGAGTTCAAACAGCACGGTGTCTTGAGGCACCAGGGCCACCTGCTCCAGCCAGCGCCCGCGATCGGTGGAGAGCAGATCCACATCATCCACGCGCAGCTGACCGCGCTGGGGCTGCAACTGGCGCAGCAACAGGCGCAGCACCGTGCTCTTGCCGCCACCACTGGGACCCACCAGGGCCAGGGAACTGTTGGCGGGGATGGTGAGATCGAAATCGCTGAGACCGCCCCCCTCGGGGTAGCGGAAATACACCGCCTGCAGGCTGAGCTGCTGCTGCAGCGGCGGCGGATCCGGCAGCGGCGGCGCTGCCACGGGAGCATCCCCCTCAGCCGCCATCGCCAACTGCTGCTCCAGCAGATTCAAGGCGGTGGTACCGGCCTGCAACGGCAGCAGCGAGGTGCCCAGCTGCCACATGCCGCTCACCATCGCCGTGGCAATGCCCATGGCTGCCACCAACTGACCCACCGACAGCTGCTGCTGCTTCACCAACCAGGTGCCCACAGCAAACACGCTCACCAGGGTGAGCAATGCCGATGCGGTGAGTGCCGCGCTTTGCAGACCCGAGAGGGTGCCCACCCGCTGGGCCCAGCGCCTCAGTTCCAGGTTCCGGCGGGCAAACTCCTGCCGGGTGCTGGGGCGCAGACCAAAGAGATCCACCAGTTCACGGCTGCGCAGGCGTTCGCCGGCAAACCCCAGCAACAGGCCAGCTCGTGCCACCCGCTCCTCCTCACGACGTGCCAGGGGCGGGGTGAAGGCCACCTGCGACACCAGCAGCAGCGGCGTCAGCAGCACCGCCAGCAGCGCCAAACGCCAATCGCTGCGGAACAACAACAGCACCCCAAGCACGAGCTGGGCCATGGTCCAGATGAACAGGGGCAGCTGCACCACCACCACGTTCTCCAGGGTGGGGATCTGCTGGGCCAGCAGGCCCTGCTCGCCGCCATCACCCACCGAAGCCGGCTGCTGCAACAACTGACGGAACAGGCGCTGACGAAAGTCGGTGCCGAGCTGGCTGCCAAGAGCCGCAAACAATTTCACCGAGGCGCCATTGCAGGCGACCGCCACCAGCAGCCAGAGGCAGGGGAGCAACAGCAGCCAACCCACACCGTCGCCGCCATCCGGGGCCAGGCTGCGATCGATCACCAGCTGCAGCAGCACGGGGATGCCCACCATCAGCAGCGGATCGGGCAACACCGCCAGCAGGGCCAACAGGGAGCGCCAGCGCTGGCTGCGGAAATAGGGCCACAGCCTCAGGGGCAACAGCAGGGGGAACACGGCGGCATGCGGTGCCCCCTCTGCTTAGCCAGAGCTTGACGGACTGAACTCAGTACCGCTGAACGGAGGCATCCACCTCCTGACTCCAGGCATCGATGCCACCCGCCACGTTGATGCCCTCGATGCCCTCACGCTTGAGGGCAATCAGGGCCTTGGCACTGCGCCCCCCCAGCTTGCAATGGGCATAGAGCCGCTTGCCAGCAGCCAACTCACGCACCTGCTCCACCGCAGCACCACTCTCGATCTGATCGAGGGGAACCAGCACGGCACCGGGGATCGTGGCGATCTCGGCTTCAGGGGGATTGCGCACGTCGAGCAGCAACACGTCATCCGCGCCGGAATCGAGCAGCGCCTTGAGCTCGCGCACGCTGATGCTCTCCACCGCACCGGCCTCCTCCTGGCCAGGAGCCGTGCCGCCCACACCGCAGAACTCCTGGTAGTCGATCAACTTGTCGATCACCGGCCGCTCGGGGCTGGGGCGCAGCTTGAGCTCGCGGAAGCTCATCTTGAGGGCATCAAACAGCAGCAGCCGGCCGCTGAGGGTGGTGCCGATGCCGGTGATGATCTTCACCGCTTCAGTGGCCTGGATCACACCGATGATTCCGGGCAGCACACCAACCACACCGCCCTCGGCGCAGGAGGGCACCATGCCCGGCGGCGGCGGCTCGGGGAACAGATCGCGGTAATTGGGGCTCTCGGCGGTGAGGTTGAACACCGAGGCCTGCCCTTCGAACCGGAAGATCGAGCCATACACATTCGGCTTGCCCAGCATCACGCAGGCATCGTTCACCAGATAACGGGTGGGGAAGTTATCGGTGCCATCGCAAACGATGTCGTACTGGCCAATGATCTCGAGGGCGTTGTCACTGCTGAGGGCCGTTTCGTAGAGATCCACCTGGCAATGGGGGTTGATCTCATGGATGCGGGCCTTCGCCGATTCGATCTTGGGCTTGCCCACCCAGCTGGTGCCATGGATCACCTGCCGCTGCAGGTTGCTGTGGTCCACCACATCGAAATCAACGATGCCCAGGCGTCCCACACCGGCCGCGGCCAGATAGAGAAGCAGCGGTGAGCCCAGGCCACCGGTGCCCACACACAGCACCGACGCCGCCTTCAGCCGCTTCTGCCCCTCCATGCCCACCTCGGGCAGGATCAGATGGCGAGAGAAACGGGCGATCTCATCGGGGGAGAGCTCAACGCCGCTGATATCAGGGGGAAGCATGGCTGCTGACAGGGGGTGCCGGACACACCGGAACCACTACTTTCCCAAAACCTCGGTCCAGGGCAACGGCAACGCCTCCAGCTGATCCTGTTCACCGCTGAGCCACCACATCCCCCAGGCCTCAGGGGCATAGCCACGGATCAGCATCAGACAGCCATCCCAGCCCCAAGCCAGATCAATGGCGGAAGGAGTCACCACACCGCTGGGATGGCTGTGGGCGGAACCCAACAGCAACCAGCCCCGCTGACGGCCCCAGCGCTGAGCCGCCACCAGTTCACCGGGATCAATACTGAAGCGATTGCAACGGCTGGCCGCTGAATCCTCACCAGGCCCAGGCTGCCAGCGGTTGAGGCAGGGCCACACCCAGCGCAGGCGCAGCTCGGAAGCGAAGCGCTGGCCCAGCAACAAGGCACAGCCCTCCTGGGGCAGCGACCGGCGCAAATCGTGATCCAGAACGATCAGCCAATGCCCATCGAAGCGCAGCAGAGCTGGTGAAAGCGTTGGCGAGTCGATAACTTGGCACGCAGTTTCAAACCAAACCCTCCATGACGGAGACCACCGAAGTCAAAACCGAGTCTCAGGCGTGGAACGCTGCTGGCCTTGGTGCCGGTATCAGCAATGGCACCACCGTGGAGGGCCAGGGCGCTGATTTCAAGGAGCGCTACGCCGAGGTCCTCGGCAAAGTGAACAGCACCCTTGACGGGGTGGACTGGAACCAGATGGGCCGGATCGGTAAGTCGATCGGCATCCTCGTTGCCGTGATCGTGGCCCAGATCCTGATCAAGGGTGTGCTCGACACCATCAACATGCTGCCCCTGGTTCCCGGCCTGCTGGAACTGCTCGGCCTAGTGGTGGTTGGCAGCTGGGGCTGGAACAACCTGCGCACCAGCAGCAAGCGTGAGGAGCTGATGGCTCAGATCGCCAAGCTGCGTCAGGAGTACCTGGGCTGATCAGAGCCAACACCTGAGCTGGTCGATGCTGCGCGTGCAGCTCCCCACATAGGAGCCGCCAAACAGCACCGCGTGGTTCAGCAGGTGAAACAGGTTGTAGGCGATGCGCCGCTGTTCAGCTCCGGCTGGCAGCGGCCATTCGTTTGTATAGGCCTCAAAAAACGGCTGCGGCAGCCCACCAAACAGCTGGGCCATGGCCAGATCCACCTCGCGATCGCTGTACGACACCGCCGGATCGAACAGGCAGGGGCGCCCATCGCGCAGCACCGCAGCGTTCCCGGGCCAGAGATCGCCATGCACCAGGCAGGGCTGCGGCTGATGCTGCTCCAGCCAAACTTCCAGCCGCTCCAGCAGCACGTCAATGCCATCCCAGCGCTGGCCGGCGCGGGCCAGCCGCGTGAACTGATCGGCCAAGCGCTTGCGACAGAAGAAGCGGCCCCAACGGGTGTCCCAACCACCCCGTTGCACGCCTGCACCAATCCAGCGATCCCCCTCCCAGCCAAACGCACCGGGAGATTGGGCCGCGCTGCAGCGATGCAACTGGGCCAAGGCGCGCCCCAGCCGCTGCCAACCGCTGGTGCCGCCTCCGCCGAGGTCCAGCCAATCGAGCACCAAAAGCGCCCGACCCTCCACCACCCCAAGGGCCAGGGGCCTGGGCAGCACCAGCTCTCCCGCCCATGGCCCTAGGGCCTGCAGCCCTTCCCGCTCCGCCTCGAGGCGATCCAACTCACGCGCCGGCAACCACTTGCAGAACACGCGCTGCGCGGCCAGCTCGGCTGGCACCCCCTGCTGCTGCAACCACTGCTTGAGATCAAACCGGCTCTCGGCCACCGCCTCTGGCTCCCAGACTGTTGTGCAACAAGCCTGACGGAGTCACCCTGGCCTCAACCGATGTGGTGGTGATCGGCGCTGGCATCGCCGGCCTCACGGCTGCAGCCCTGCTCAGCCGCCAGGGCTGCAGGGTGGTTCTGCTCGAAGCCCACCAGCAGAGCGGCGGCTGTGCCGGCACCTTTCAACGCGGCCGCTACATCTTTGATGCCGGCGCCACCCAGGTGGCGGGCTTTGAACCCGGGGGCAGCCACCAGCGCCTGTTTGCCGAACTGGGCGTGCCGCTGCCGCCAGCCACCCCCCTGGATCCTGGCTGCGTGGTGGACCTCGGCGATGGACAGCCAGCGGTGCAGATCTGGCGCAACCCCCAGCGCTGGCGCCAGGAGCGGCAGCGCCAATTTCCCAGCAGCGAGCGCTTCTGGCAGCTGTGCGAACGCCTGCACCAGAGCAACTGGGCGTTCGCCGCTGGCCGCCCGGTGCTGCCGCCGCGCAACCTCTGGGACCTGCGCCAACTGCTGGGCGCCCTGAATCCAGCCACGCTCGCCAGCGGCCTGCTCGCCTTCGCCAGCATGGCCGACCTGCTGCGCCTGAGCGGCTGCGTTGGCCCGCAGCACCAACGCTTACGGCGCTTCCTCGACCTGCAGCTGAAGCTCTACTCCCAGGAACCAGCCCACCGCACCGCTGCGCTCTACGGCGTCACGGTGCTGGCCATGGTGCAGGAACCGCTGGGGCTCTGGCATCTGCACGGCTCGATGCAAGCCCTCAGCAACAGCCTGGAAACGGCCCTGCAACAGAACGGCGGCGAACTGCGATTGCAACACCGGGTGGAGCAGCTTATCAGTGGCGCTGGCGGCTGGCAGGTGCAGGGCACTGGGCCGCAAGGCCAACCCTTCACCCTGCAGGCGGCGGAGGTGGTGTGCACCCTGCCGCCCCAGGCCCTGCCCACCCTGCTGGGGTCTCAAATGCCCAGCGGCCTGCAGCAACGGGTGCAGCGCCTGGGCGATCCCTCCGGCGCCCTGGTGCTCTATGGCGCCGTGCCACGTGCCTGCCTGCCGGAATCGTGCCCCTCCCATCTGCAGCTGCAATGGGCCGCACCGGGCCCGCTGTTCGTCTCGGTGAGCCAGGAGGGCGATGGCCGCGCCCCCGCTGGAGAGGCCACGGTGATCGCCAGCGTGTTCACCCCTGCCCGCCCCTGGTTTGACCTCGACCGCGGGGCCTACCGGCAAGCGAAGCGACAGGCTCAACAAGGCATCGAAGCCGGCTTGCAGCAGCTGCTGGGCATCGGGCCACAGCATTGGCTGCAGCGGGAGCTGGCCACCCCGCGGGGCTTTGCCCGCTGGACCGGTCGCCCCTTCGGCTTTGTGGGGGGCATCGGCCAGGCCCCTGATCGCTTCGGCCCGTTTGGGCTGGCCAGCCGCAGCCCCCTCGCGGGGTTGTGGCTCTGCGGGGATGCGATCTACCCAGGGGAGGGCACCGCCGGAGTGAGTCTCTCGGCCGAGATGGCGGTACGGCAGCTGCTGCAGGCTCAGAGAAACCCCGGCCGAGCGGCCTGAGTGGCGGTGAGCGCCGCCTCAAGGCGAGGCCAATCCTCCTGTTCCACCAGGGCGCTGAGCTGGTGCAGTGCCTCGCTGTAGCTCTGCAGCGCCTGCTGCACCGCCGTGCGATTGCAACGCGCCATCAAGGTGCCCAAGGCAGGGTTGCCGCCACCGATACGGGTGGTGTCTGCAAAGCCGGAGGAGGCCAGCAGCTGCACCAGGGCCTGGGGCTGAGCGGCATTGGCGCTCTGCAGCAGAGCAGCACTCACCAGCACAGGCATATGCGAAATCATCGCCACGGCCCGATCGTGATCAGCGGCATCGCACTCCACCACGGTGCTGCCCAGGGCCCGGCCAAACGCGCGAGCCAGGCGCAGATCCGCCTCCAGCTCGGTGCCGCTGGGGGTGATCACCCAGGGGCGGCCAGCAAACAACCCGGTGATGCCGGCCTCCACACCGGCCTGGGCCGTGCCGGCCATCGGATGACAGGCCACAAAGCGCGGCAAACGCGGCTGCAACGCCTGCAACACCGGCACTTTCACCGAGCCCATATCCAGCACAAGCGCCTGGGGCGGCAGACCTGCCAGCAACGCCGCTGGGGGCTGCACCAACTGATCCAGGGGCAACGCCAGCAGCACGACAGCGCAATCGGCCAGCACGGCAGGATCGCTGGAGGCCTGATCCACCAGGCCTCGGGCCAGGGCCCGCTCAACGGTGGTGGGGCGATGGGCCCAACCCTGCACGCGGATGCCAAGGGCCCGCAGATCAAGGCCCAACGAGCCTCCGATCAGGCCCAACCCCACCACCCCCACAGGGGCGCCGGCCAAGAGCTGCTGCAACTCCGTTGCGGTTGTCATCCTGCACACCTCAGGGAGCGCCCTGGTTCGTACGATCCAGCCACCCACATTGGCGGATGCAGGAAGCCCAGGCCCACCGCAAGCTCAAGCAGCTGATGGCGGTGAGCGGCCGTGCGGCCTGGCCCCATGGACTCACCCTCACGCGCCTGGTGGCCCGCAGCCTGCGGCGGCGCGACCACAGCCTCTTCCCGATCCATGAGGGGCATCGCTCCGATTGGCTGCTGAGCCTGCTGCTGCCGCTGCTGCTGAGCGAGGAACCGATCGCCTTGGTGGCCAGCCCCGCACTGCAGCGCCGCCTGCTGCAGTGCGAGCTGCCGCGCCTTGCTGAAGCCGGGCTGCAACGCCCCCTGTGGCAGGGCTGCAAGCCACCGGGCAGCAGCAGCCTGTGGCTGCTGGCACCAGAGGAGTTGGTGCAGGTGTGGCAGCACGGAACCCTGGGCAGCCATCAGCTGGTGTGTGCTGAAGCCGAGAAACTCGAAACACTGCTGCGCCAAGCCCAGGCCATCCGGCTCGATCCCCAGCACTGGGACCAGCTGAGCCGCGCCTGCCCCCAACTGCACGATGGGGTGCTGCAGCTGCATGAACGGCTGAGCCGCCGGCTGCTGAACCGCCCGCTGGGGCGCAGCCCACGCCTGGCGATCGCCGCCGAAGAGGAGGCGCCGCTGAGGCTATTGCTGCAGGGCCAGAGCTGCCTGCCGGAACCCTGGCCGCAATGGTTGGCGGCCGAAGGCCCCCAGTGGACCAGCTGGGCCCTCACCGATCCCCAGCGGTTGCAATGGAGTCTTGAGCGCCAACCACTGCAACCACTGCAGAGCCTCCATGGGCTGCTGCAGGGGCGTGGGGCGGTGCTGGCGGGGGCCTGGTCGCCCGAAGGAGAACGCCTGAACGCCCTGGGGCTCAGGGATCCGGTGCTGGTGCCCCTGGGGGATGCCCAGCGCGCGGAAGCACTGCCACTGTTTGCCCCCCCGCGCCAACCGCTCCCCAACAGCGAACCCTTTGCTGTGCACGTGCTGGATCAGTGCCGCCGCCTGGTGCTGGGCCAAGCGGGCCTGAGTGTGGTGCTGGTGGATGACGACCCGCTGCGGCAGTGGCTCACCAGCGCCCTGGCGGCGGAATTCGGCAGCCGGGTGACCCATGAACACACAGCCCCAGAGAGCAACGGCGTGCTCTGCTGCCGCTGGAGCTGGTGGCTGAGCCATCAGCTCCAGCTGCCGGAACCCTGTCAGCTGGTGGTGGCAGCCCTGCCGATCGCCAGCCTGGAAGATCCGCTCACGGCCGCGCGGGTGGAGGCCATGCGCCGCGCTGGCCGCGACTGGTTCCGCGAGCTGCTGCTGCCCGAAGCGCTGGAACGACTGCAACTGGGGGTGGCACCGCTGCGGCGCAGCGCGGCAGGCCGCTTGGCGGTGCTGGATGGCCGCATGCGCGCCCGCAGCTGGGGACGCCAGGTGCTGAGCGCCCTGGAACCCTGGGAACCCCTTGAACGGCTGCGACCCGACTGAAGCGCTGCAACACTGCCCCCAGTTGCCCCACTGTGATGGGAGAAGCCCGCCGCCGCGCCAGTCAAGGTTTGCCGCCCCGTCAGGCGAAGAGCTCAACACCGGCCGACAGTTCACCGCGCCTGGTGAGCTGGCTGCCCCTCACCCAGGAGCAGGGGCGTCAATTCGTGAGTTGGACCACCCGCGGCGCCTGGATCGGCATCGGCACCCTGGCGCTGTTCTGGATCACCGTGCGCTTCATTGGCCCCGCTGCCGGCTGGTGGCAACTGGCTGACGGCTGATGGGGCCAATTCAGTAAGCAGTTACACCTACCGAAAGTGGAAGAAAACCTTAGAATTCATTCACTAGTCTTATTGCTGTGTTCCTGCGACTCGCCGCCCAATACCAGGATCTCGTGAAAGACCTGGTGCTCACCCTGCAGGCTCTGGCCGAAAGCCTGCAGGAGCAGGGCCTGGTGGCCACCTGTTACACCTGCGGCAGCGATGGCAGCCAGGGCGCGTCTTTCGTGGCCAACCTGCACGACGGCCACGCCATTCGCTTCCTGGTGTGCGACCACGGGCTGATCTGGGTGGAGATGCGCCACGGGATCGAACTGGTGAAGCTCGAAGGCGCTGAGGCGATCCAGGAGCTCGATCGCCTCAGCCAACAACTGCGACGCTCCGCCCCCGAACAGGCGGCAGCCCCGGCCACCAACCTCACAGCCTGAATCGGGGCCGGGACCCGCTTCAGCCGGCCTCAGCCACCGGCGCAGCAGCCGCGGCGGCCGCCTCAGCCGGAGCCGGACGCTCGGCCCCCTCTTTGCGCTTGGCCCCCACAGCAGCCAAGGGCTTCATTGAATTGGCGGTGACATCCGCGCCTGCCGTGAGCTTGGCGCGGGTGCGCTCCTCAATCAGGGCACAGCTTTCGGGGTTCTGCTCCAGCCAGTTGATGGTGTTGTCACGCCCCTGGCCCACGTTGTCGCCATCAAAGCTGTACCAGGCACCCTTCCTCACCACCACGCCGGTTTCCTCGGCCAGATCGAGCAGACAGCCCAGGGTGCTGATGCCCCGGCCGAAGAGAATGTCGAACTCGGCGATGCGGAAGGGCGGCGCCACCTTGTTCTTGGCCACCTTCACCTTGGCGCGGATGCCGTACTCCTCGGTGCCGCGCTTGAGCGTCTGGATGCGGCGGATGTCGAGCCGCACCGAGGCATAGAACTTGAGGGCGTTGCCGCCGGTGGTGGTTTCAGGATTGCCGTAGGTGACGCCAATCTTCTGGCGCAGCTGGTTCAGGAAGATCACCGTGCAACCGGATTTGCCGATGTTGCCGGTGATCTTGCGCATCGCCTGGCTCATCAGCCGCGCCTGGCTGCCCACCGCCAGATCGCCCATCTCCCCCTCGATTTCGGCCCGCGGGGTGAGGGCTGCCACCGAGTCGACCACGACGATGTCGACGGCGGCGGAGCGCACCAGCTGATCAACGATCTCCAACGCCATTTCACCGGTGTCCGGCTGGGAGACCAGCAGGTTCTCGATGTCGACGCCGAGGGCGGCGGCATAGACCGGGTCGAGCGCGTGCTCGGCGTCGACGAAGGCGGCCACACC
>JAYKIT010000147.1:0-11443 GCA_035285765.1 Synechococcus sp.
TCCCCGGCCCCGCTGACAGTGCCGAGGCCATCCGCCTGCAGCTGCGCAGCTGGCCCCAGGTGGAGAGCTATCTCAAGCACTGCAAGGGGGTGATCGTTCCCCTGGGCTCCACCGAGCAGCACGGCCCAACAGGCGCCATCGGCACCGATGCGCTCACGGCTGAAGCCGTGGCCCTGGAGGTGGGGCAGCGCAGTGGTGTGCTCGTGACCCCGGCCCAAGCCTTTGGCATGGCAGAGCATCACCTGGGCTTTCCCGGCACTGTGAGCCTGCAGCCGAGCACACTGCTGGCGGTGATGCGCGATGTGGTGCTCTCCCTGGCCAGCCATGGCTTTGAGCGCATCTTTGTGATCAATGGCCATGGCGGCAATATCGCCACCACCAAGGCCGCCTTTGCAGAGGCCTACGGCGAAGCGCGCCGCCGGCAACTGGCCGTGGCACCAACGCTGCAATGCAGGTTGGCCAACTGGTTCATGGCAGGACCCGTGTTTCAAGAGGCGCGCCGGTTGTATGGCGAGCGGGAAGGGCAACACGCCACCCCCAGTGAAATCGCCCTCACCCTGCACCTGGAACCAAGCCTGCAGCAGCTGCAACGCCCTCTACCGGAGCCCGCCCCGGCAGGCCCGATCCATGGCCCAGAGGATTTCCGCCGTCGCCATCCCGATGGGCGCATGGGCTCAGATCCCCACCTGGCGCAGGCCTCCCACGGCGCCAGCTTTCTCGATCTAGCCGCCACGGCTCTCTGCCAGGATCTGGAGGATTTCCTGCGCATCCAGGCCCCATGAGCCGCATCAGTGCCGACGACGTGCGCAAGGTGGCCCAGCTGGCCAGGCTTGAGCTGCCCGACGAGAGCATCGCCACCTTCACGCCTCAGCTGGAGCGCATCCTTGATTTCGTGGCCCAGCTCGAGGCCATCGATACCACCGATGTGCCCCCCACCACCCGAGCGGTGGAAGTGGTGAACGTGACCCGCGAAGACCGCGTGGACCCCACTCCGGTGCGCGAAGAGCTGCTGGATCAGGCGCCCCAGCGCGAGGGTGATTTCTTCCGCGTGCCCCGCATCCTCAACAGCTGAAGCCAAAGCCCCGCTCAGCGGGGCCCAACGCTGGTGCGATGCAACAGCGAAATCACACGGCGACGGTTATCAAACCCGGGCACCAGGTGCGCCACCCAGCGCAGTTTGGAACGGCTGCGGCTGTGGCTGCGGATGCCCAGGAGTACGTCGTAGAAGAAATTGCCGAAGTCATGCAGGCTCTCGAAGATCCCAAGCCGCTGCGGTGAACCCTTGCGATCCAGCAATGGCTTGGTGGCGCGGTACGCCGCCTGGTATTGGAACCAGGGAATGGAAGGCCAGAGATGGTGCACCAAGTGATAGTTCTGCCCCATGATCAACAGATTCATGGTTTTACCTGGATACACCCGTGCGTTCTGCCAGCGATTGCGTGAACTGAACGGGCGGTGCGGCAAATAATCGAAGAACAGGCCCAGGGTGACGCCCACCAACAGAGCCGGAGCAAACCAGCAGTTAAAGATGAATTCCAAAAAGCCGCCGCGGGCCGCGGCCACAATAATCAGCACGAAAATCGTGCGCGCCAGAGCCCACTCAAACAACTCATAACGGCGCCAGAGCCGGCGCTGGAAGAAGAAATACTCGTGATAAAAGAAGCGTGGTGCGATCAACCACAACGGCCCAAAAGTGGACACGATGTGATCGGGATCATGCTTGGGATCATTCACATGGGCGTGATGCTGCAGGTGCACCCGCGTGAACACCGGATAGCTAAAGCCCAGCAGCAGCGCGGCGCCATGGCCCATCACCGCATTCCAGAAGCGATTGGGATGGGCGGCGTTATGGCAAGCATCGTGGATCACCGTGCCTTCCAGATGCAGCGCTAAAAAGCCGATCAACACCAGCACCGGCAGCGGCCACTGCCCCACAAACCAGCCCCAGATCGTGAGGGCCGCCAGAGCATAACCACCCAGAAACAAACCAACCGTTGGGTTGAGTGCTGCTGGCGGTTCAACGAAATGCCGCGGAACCGAACTCAATGCCGGGGATGCCGTCACAACCGCAGCGCCTCACCTCCAGGGCTTCACACCCTAGGCAAAAGCCCAACTCAAGCGCCTGCGGAGGCCAGCAGGGTGGACAGCAAAGCCTGGGTGGCGGGGCGTGAGGCCGAGGCGGTGCAGCTGTCATCAAGCAGGCGAATCACCGCCTCGGGCTCGAAGGTGTTGGCCACCCAACGAGCCTCCAACTCATAGAGGCGCTGCTCCGGGGGATAAGCGGAAATGATGTAGAGCTTTTCGCGCTGCGGCGTGCTCTCCAGCATCTTGGCCTGAATCCGCTCGAGACCCACTGAGAGGGGGCTGGCATCCCGGCACACCTGCATCACGTGCACCGACTCATGGGCCAGGGTGTTCCAGTGGTTCTCCGGGGTGTTGGGCATCGTGTTGCGGCACATCAGCACCTGATTGCCCCTGGGGTCATAGAGGCCCTCCAGGCCATCGGGGCAGTTATCGCGATACACCACCGGAACGCCATGGCTGGTGAGCACCGCTTCAAGCCCCTCCACGTGCTCCCAGCTGGCCGGCACCGGCGCGGCACTGACCCCCGGCCCCCACTGGTGATAGGTGCGCTGCTCCAGTCCGCCAGCCAGGGGCAGGGAGGAGAAACAGGTCCCCAGCACCGCCAGGGCCGCCAGCATCGCGCGAAGCACCACAGCTCAAGACCCGTGAGTCCCAAACGTGGACACGCCAAGCGGTTGCGTGCTCCCAGTTCCAATTCATTCCGGAACTGCCCACCGGGGGACTTGAACCCCCACGACCGAAGCCACTGGTACCTAAAACCAGCGCGTCTACCAATTCCGCCAGGTGGGCGTCTCCCGACTGTAAGCAGCGCTTGAATGGCTGCAGCGACCCCGCTGCCGTGCTGGCCGTTCTGATCGGATCGCTGGCCCTGCTGGCCGGCCTGCTGCTGATGCTGCTGCCGCTGCTGGCACCAGAGCTCACGCGCGCCCGCGATGGCCTCTGGGCTGCGGTGGTGTTGCTCTTGGCTCTGGTGTTGGTGACCTGCGCCGATCGCCTCACCGGCGCGCCGATGTTGGGGGTGCTCTGCGGCGGCCTGCTGATCGGCCGGCTTGGCACTGAAGTGGGACAGCAGCGCTGGGCTGGCCTGGCCGAGGAGCAACGCACCCTGCTGCTGCAACGCGACCACTGGCTGGCCCAGTTGCAGCTGCTCCTTCAAGCCGGCAGCAAGCTGGTGGCGGCCGGCCTGTCGCTGCTGAGCTGGCTGCGGGAACGGCTGCGCAAACCACAGATCACCAAACGCTGGGTGCGCGAGCAAGCCGCTGAGGCAGCAGCCGAGCCCGCCGCAGAACCAACGACATCGGCATCGACGGCGCCAGTTGAGGAGCCAGCCCAGGAGCAGAAGCCCGAGCCAGCAGCCGCCTCTGAACCCAGCGAGATGGAAGCGAGCCAAGCGGTGGAACCAGAGGCAGTGGCAGACGCAGAACCAGAACCTGTAGCAGAAGTCGAACCAGAAGCGGCAGCAGAGCTCGAACCAAAGCCAGAGGCCGAGGTGGAACCAGAGCGAGAGTCTGGGCCGGAGCACCAAGCCAGCAGCGAGCCTGAGCCAGCGGCAACACCAACGGCTGAGCAGGAGCTGCCGCTGCTCGAGGCCGAAATCCTTGATCCCACCCCGCAACCGCAACAGGCTGGCGCTGAACCCACGCTGACCGAGATCAGCTCCCTCGATGACGTGGATGCCCTGATGGAGGACGGCCGGAGCGGATAATCCCCCCAGCACACGTGGGGCGACGGTGACGGCGAGCGAGATTTCCTACAAAGACACCCTCAACCTGCTCCAGACCGCGTTCTCCATGCGCGCCAACTCGCGCGTGCGCGAGCCGGAACTGCAGCAGTTCTGGCAGGAGCTCGATCTCTACACCAACCTCAGCCGCAACAATCCCGGCGAGCGCTTCACCCTGCACGACGGACCGCCGTACGCCAACGGTGCCTTGCACGTGGGTCACGCCCTCAACAAGACGCTGAAGGACATCATCAATAAGTACCAGCTGCTTCAGGGCCGCAGGGCGCGGTACATCCCTGGCTGGGACTGCCACGGCCTGCCGATTGAGCTCAAGGTGCTGCAGAGCCTCAAGGGGGAGGAGCGCCGCAATCTCAGCCCGCTGGAGCTGCGCCGCAAAGCCCACGCCTATGCCCTCGAGCAGGTGGAAGGCCAAAAGCAAGGTTTCCAGCGCTGGGGCATCTGGGGCGAATGGGACACCCCCTACCTCACGCTGCAGAAGCGCTACGAAGCCGCCCAGATCGACGTGTTCGGCCGCATGGTGCTGGCTGGCCACATCTACCGGGGCCTGAAGCCGGTGCACTGGAGCCCCAGCTCGCGCACGGCGCTGGCGGAGGCGGAGCTCGAGTACCCCGATGGCCACACCTCCCCCAGCGTGTTCGTGGCCTTTGAGCTGAATGAACGCTCAAGCGAACTGCAGGCAGCCCTCGAGGCAGCCGGCCTCACCGACGGCAGCTTGGCGGTGGCGATCTGGACCACCACCCCCTGGACCCTGCCAGCCAACCTGGCCGTGGCCGTCAACGGCCGGCTGGATTACAGCGTTTGCTCTGGCGCCGGCGAACGCCGACTGCTGGTGGCCACCGAGCTGGTGGAGAGCCTGGCGCAGCAGCTGAACGCACCGCTCACACCACTGCTGAGCCTCAAGGGGGAAGCCCTGGCGGGCAGCCGCTACCGCCATCCGCTGCTGGAACGCAGCAGCCCCGTGGTGGTGGGTGGTGATTACATCACCACCGAAGCCGGCACCGGCCTGGTGCACACCGCGCCAGGGCATGGCGTGGATGACTTCAACACCGGCCGCAAGCACGAGCTGCCGGTGCTCTGCCCGGTGGATGAAGGGGGCTGGCTGACCGAGGAGGCGGGCCCATTCGCTGGCCTCAACGTTCTGAAAGACGCCAACCCGGCGATCATCGAGGCCCTCAAAGAGGCCGGGGCGCTGCTGGCTGAACAGCGCTACGAGCACCGCTACCCCTACGACTGGCGCACCAAAAAACCCACCATCTTCCGCGCCACCGAACAATGGTTTGCCTCGGTGGAAGGGTTCCGCGACCAAGCTCTGGCTGCCATCGCCGAGGTGGAGTGGCTCCCCGCCAGCGGCCGCAACCGGATCGAGGGGATGGTGCGCGAGCGGGGCGATTGGTGCATCAGCCGCCAGCGCACCTGGGGCGTGCCGATCCCCGTTTTTTATCACCGCAGCAGTGGTGAGGTGCTGCTCAATGCCGACACCCTGCAGCACGTGCAGGGGCTGATCGCCGAACACGGCGCTGATGTGTGGTGGGAGCGCGACGAAGCCGAGCTGCTGCCGCCCGCCTATCGCGAGCAGGCCGAGCAATGGCGCAAGGGCACCGACACCATGGACGTGTGGTTCGACAGCGGCTCCTCCTGGGCCGGTGTGCTGCGGGGGCTGGATCAAGAGGGCGATGACAACGCCTTGCGCTATCCCGCCGATCTCTACCTGGAGGGTTCCGATCAGCACCGCGGCTGGTTCCAGAGCAGCCTGCTCACCTCGGTGGCTGTGAATGGCCACGCCCCCTACAAACGGGTGCTCACCCACGGCTTCACCCTCGATGAGAAGGGCCGCAAGATGAGCAAATCCCTCGGCAACGTGGTGGATCCCGCGGTGATCGTGGAGGGGGGCAACAACCAAAAGCAGGACCCCGCCTTCGGGGCTGATGTGCTGCGGCTGTGGGTGAGTTCCGTGGACTACTCCGCCGATGTGCCCCTGGGGCCCGGCATTGTGAAACAGCTGGCGGATGTGTACCGCAAGGTGCGCAACACCGCCCGCTACCTGCTGGGCAACCTGCATGATTTCGATCCCAGCCGCGATGCGGTGCCGCTGGAGCAGCTGCCGTTGCTGGATCGCTGGATGCTGCAGCGCACCGCCCAGGTGCTGGATGAGGTGAGCGCCAATTTCGAGCGTTACGAGTTCTACCGCTTCTTCCAAACGCTGCAGAACTTCTGCGTGGTGGATCTCTCCAACCTCTATCTCGATATCGCCAAGGACCGCCTTTACGTGAGCGGCAGCAGCAGCTTCCGCCGCCACAGCTGCCAAACCGTGATGGCCCTGGTGCTCGAACGCCTGGCCGGCATGATCGCCCCGGTGCTCTGCCACATGGCTGAAGACATCTGGCAACACCTGCCCTATGCAGTGAGCGAGCGTTCCGTGTTCCAACGTGGTTGGCCCAAGGCGGAGCCTGGCTGGAGCGAACTTTCAGCGGAGGCTGGTAGCGCCATCAACGCGGTGGTGCAGCTGCGCACCCTGGTGAACCGCCAGCTGGAGGCCTGCCGCAACCAGGGGGCCCTGGGTGCCTCACTGGAAGCCGCGGTGCAACTGGAGCTGGGCGATGGCGAGCTGGCCCAGGCGCTGCAAGCGGCCCTGGGGGAATTGGGGTCCAGCCCCCATCCCAGCGTGGACAACCTGGCCGACTGGCTGCTGGTGAGTGAGCTGCAAATCGGCGGCAACGCGCCTGCCGCTGCGCTGGTGGAAGCCGAAGCCGATGGGGTGACCGTGCGCATCAGCCGCGCCAGCGGCAAGAAGTGTGAGCGTTGCTGGCACTACACCGATGACATCGGCGCCCACGAGGCCCATCCCACCATCTGCGGCCGCTGCATCGAGGCACTGCCAGCCTGAGGCTCAGCCCTGCCAGCGCTGCGGCTCCAGGAACTCTGCCGCTGGAACTGGACCCACCAGCACCTGCTCTTGCCCTGGGATCAGGGGAGCCTGCAGCAGCTCAGCACCGCTCAATTCGCTGCCATCGGGCAAGAGCGGATGGTCGGGGTCGAACTGCGTGGGGTGGGTGAGGCTGCTGCCAAAGCCACGGAACAGCACCAACTCGAAGGGCTCAGGTCCCTGCTCACCTGGCAGGGTGCCGCGCAGGCGCAGGGCCCGCTGCGGGAAGCGACTGCTGAGCTCCTCGAGTTGGGCCAGCAGATCAGAAGCCACCGGCCAAACGCCCCTGACGGGGCAACCGCACCACAAGGAACTGAATCAACCCCACGCCATAGGCAGCCAGGCCCAGATAACCGAAGAACGCCGACACAGTGGCGGTCCAGCTGCCACCAAACAGAAAGCTCAGCACGATCGCCAGATGGTCGTGGAACTGGCGCGGCGCCTCCATCCACAACTGACACACGCTGGCACCGGCATCACCAAAGCCACAGCCCAGGGCCGTGGCGCTGAGCACCAGCCCCAGCACACTGAGCAGGGTCATGGCCCAGCGCCAGCAGCGCACGGTGAGCGGCAGGGCCCGGTAGGGGGGCAGATCGGCCAGCTCTTCGTTCAGATCAGCCCAGAACCAGAGGCCAATCAGGATGAACAGATTGGCCAGCGTGCTGGTGAGGAACGCCAGTGGCACCCCATCCACCATCAACAGCACGGTGATCCCTAACAGGCTGCTCACCTGCCAATACAGGGTGAGCAAGCGCACCAGCGCCTGCTCACGGCGGGCCAGGGCCCAGATCAGCAGCACCAGCGGCAAGCCAACGGCAAACAGCAGAGCCAGGCGGTAATCCAGCCAGATCAGGCTGCGCAGCAAGGGGAGCGGCATGCCGTACGCACAGGAGCGCTCATTATCCGCGGCGCAGCAGTAGCGTCCAAACAGCACGTGCGTGCCCATGCTGCCCTGGTTCAAGAGCGCTGGCTCGGCGGCGGTTGCCCGCACCGCCCTCTCCAACCGCCCCTCCCTCGAGGAGGCGGTTCAGGAGGTGGCGAGCAGCCTCAATGCCATGGGCAAGGCCGATCTGGCCCTGGTGAATTGCAGCACTGGGTTTGCCACCGATCTGCCGCGGCTGCTGCCCCTGCTGCAGCGCAAGCTGAAAGCGGAGCACTGGCTGGGGGCCTGTGGCGGCGGTGTGGTGGGCACCAACAGTGAGGGGCAGGCGCGGGAACTGGAGCAGGGGCCAGGCCTGAGCGTGACGCTGCTGCGCCTACCGGGCGCCCAGGTGAGCTGCTTTCAGATCGATCCAGAGGCGCTCCCGGATCTCGATGGCCCCACCCAGCCCTGGATCGAAGCGGTGGGGGCGGATCCTGCCGCGGGCGGCGGCATGGTGCTGTGGGTGGACCCCACCAGCGGCGGCATCAATGATCTGATCAGTGGGCTCGATTACGCCTATCCGGCCATGCAGAAGGTGGGGGGCCTGGCGGGCACCCACAGCGGCAACCACGGCGTGCTCTTGCACGGCGAGGGCGTGTGCAGTGGCGCCGTGGGCTGCGTGATCAGTGGTGACTGGAGCGTGGAGGCGGTGGTGGCCCAGGGCTGCCGCCCCATCGGCCCCGTGTTCGAGGTGGAGCAGGCCAAACGCAATGTGGTGCTGGAGCTGCGCGAGGGTGATGACCTGGCCAGCCCTGTCACGGCGTTGCAGAAGGTGATCGACACCCTGCCGGAAGAAGACCGTGAACGGTTGCGTCACTCCCTGTTTGTGGGGCTGGCCCGCAATCGCTTCTCCCTGCAGCCCAGTGAGGAGAGTCCGGCATTTCTGGTGCGCAACCTGATGGGCGTGGATCCACGCCATGGCGCCATGGCGGTGGCCGACCGGCTGCAGGTGGGCCAGCGCTTGCAGTTCCAACTGCGCGATGGCGACACCTCGCGCCAGGAGCTGCGCAGCCTGCTGCAACACCAGCAACAGCGCAGCCCCCAGGCACTCACCGCCTTGCTGTTCGCCTGCATGGGCCGCGGCCAAGGCCTCTACGGCGAACCCCATGTGGATGCCGAGCTGTGCCGCCAGCAGTTCCCGGAGCTGCCCATCAGCGGGCTGTTCTGCAATGGTGAGATCGGCCCGGTTGACGGCAGCACCCAATTGCATGGGTACACCGCCTGCTGGGCCTTTGTGGTGCCAAGCCAGTCCTGAACCAGTGCGGCAGCACGTCAACCCCCTCAGCAGCTTCTTCCAGGTGGAGCGGGATCTCCCCTCAGCCGCTGAGTTGTTCACCGATCCCTCCCTGCCGCTGCATCTCGACATCGGCTGTGCCCGGGGCCGCTTCCTGCTGGCCATGGCGGCTGAGCATCCGCAGCGCAACCACCTGGGCCTGGAGATCCGCCGCCCGCTGGTGAATGCGGCTGAACGGGAACGGGAACAGCTGGAGCTGGGCAACCTGCGCTTTCTGTTCTGCAACGCCAATGTGAGCCTGCAGCGCTGGCTGCTGGGTCAGCAGCACAGCCGCCTGGAGCTGGTCACCATCCAGTACCCCGATCCCTGGTTCAAGAAGCGGCACCACAAGCGCCGCATGGTGCAACCCGAACTGATCAGCTGGCTGGCGAATGCAATGCCGGCCGGTGCGCAACTGCTGCTGCAGAGCGATGTACCGGAGGTGATTGAGCAGATGCTGGAAGCGGTGGCCAGCGCCGGTGGCTTCGATCCCCTCGATGGCGGCCAATGGCTGCAGCAGAACCCACTGGCCATCAGCACCGAACGGGAGCAGTACGTGCTGGCCCAGGGGCTACCGGTGTACAGGCGCCTGTTTCGCTGCACCGGCCAGGGCAACCGCCTCCATAATCCAGGCGCCCCCTCCATCGCCGCCCCATGAGTTCATCGCCGGCCGCCCCTTGGCTGCTCGGCTGGCAAGGCCTGCTGGCTGGGGATGAACACAGCCGCTTACGCCAACGCCTGCCCCAGCTGGCTGGGGGTCTGCTGACCCTGTTGCTGCTGCTGATGCCCGTCCTCAGCCGCTCCGGCCTGGCCCTGCTGATCACGGCCTGCGGGTTGCTGTGGCTGGTTTGGGGCCTGGCCACACCGCCATCGCGCGGGCGGTTGGGATCCATCAATGGCTGGCTGCTGGCCTACCTGGCCCTGGCGCTGCTGGCCACGGGCTGTTCACCGGTGCCTGCAGCCGCGGCCAAAGGTCTGCTGAAACTGCTCAGTTATCTAGGGGTCTATGCCCTGATGCGGCGACTCCTGGAACAGGCGCCGCAATGGTGGAACCGGCTGCTGGCCGGCCTGCTGCTGGGGGAACTGGCCACCAGCGTGATCGGCCTGCGTCAGCTCTATGCCCCCAGTGAAGATCTCGCCCTCTGGGCCGATCCCAACTCCGTGGCCGACGGCACCCGCCGCATCTACAGCACGCTCGAGAACCCCAACCTGCTGGCGGGCTACCTGGTGCCGATCCTGCCTCTGGCGGTGATCGCCCTGTTGCGCTGGCAGGGGCTCTGGCCTCGCCTGCTGGCCTTGGCCAGCCTCTGCAGTGGCCTGGCCGCTGCCCTGTTCACGTACAGCCGCGGCGGCTGGATTGGCTTGCTGCTGGCCCTCTCCAGCCTTGGCCTGCTGTTGCTGCTGCGGCAAACCCGGCACCTGGGACCCCTGCTGCGGCGCCTGCTGCCTCCCCTGGTGATCAGCGCCGTGATCGTGGCTCTGGTGCTGGCGGCGGTGAAGGTGGAACCGCTACGGATTCGGCTGCTGAGCATGGCGGCAGGCCGGGATGACAGCTCCAACAACTTCCGCATCAACGTGTGGATGTCGGCCCTGCAGATGATCCAGGCGCGGCCCTGGCTGGGCATCGGCCCTGGCAACAGCGCCTTCAATCTGATCTATCCGCTCTTCCAGCAACCCCGCTTCACCGCCCTCAGCGCCTACTCCGTGCCGCTGGAACTGGCGGTGGAAACCGGCATCCCCGGACTGGTGGCGGGGCTGGGGCTGCTGATCAGCAGCCTGCGCATCGGCTTGCAGCAGCTGCAACGCGAGCTGCTGCTGAGCCTGCCGGCCCTGGGGGCCATGGCCTCCGTGATCGGCCTGGCTGGCCACGGCTTGGTGGACACAATCTTCTTCCGCCCTGAAGTGCAGCTCAGTGGCTGGCTGGCCCTGGCCACCCTCGGGGCGGCCCAGAACCTGGCTCAACCACAGCGGGATTGAGCCCATGGCCAACCCGAGCGCTGACACACCGCTCTGGGCTGGCTTTGATGCCGGCCAGACTCACACCCGCTGCCGGCTGGCCCTCGGCGATGGCACGGTGATCGGCGAAGGGGAGGGCAGCGGCGTCAGCCACCTGGGCAGCGCTGCAGGACCGCAACGTTTTGCCGCCGCCTTGAGCAGCAGCCTTCAGGCCGCCTGCCACAACGCCGGTTTGCAACCCAGCAACACCGCCAGTGGACTGCGGGCAGCGGCCGTGGGAGCCAGTGGCATCGAACAGGGCAGCCCCAGCCAACAGCTCGGGCTGCAGATCGCCAGAACAACCCTGGCACTCGAGCAGGTGCTGGTGTGCGGCGATGAACGCACGGCCCTGGCAGGCGCCTTCGCGCCGCAGCAGCCCGGCATCGTGCTGATCAGTGGCACCGGCTCGATCGCCATCGGCCGCGACAGCAGCGGCCGCGAACACCGCTGCGGCGGCTGGGGCTGGCTGGTGGATGGGGGCGGCAGCGCCATGGACATCGGCCA
>JAYKIT010000148.1:0-6305 GCA_035285765.1 Synechococcus sp.
GCCGCAGCTCGCCTCCGGGCTCCAGGGCGTAGAGCGCCAGCAGGGTCTTGGTGCCGCCAATGTCGCCGGCCAGAAGGGTGGTCATCAGCCCAGGGGCAGACCTGCACTCCGATCCTGATTCGCCTGCGCTGCAGCCGCCACGAGTGCGCTGAGCGCCACGCTGCCCAGATCGCCCTCGCGGCGGCTGCGCAGGCTGATCTGGCCGCTTTCCGCCTCCTTGGCACCGATCACCGCCAGCACGGGGATCTTCATCTGCTCGCCGTTGCGGATCAGCTTGCCGAGGCGATCGCCGGAGTGGTCGATGCTGGCCCGCACGCCGGCTGCCTTGAGCTGCACCAGCACGTCCTCGGCGTAGGGCATCACCTCATCGGTGACCGGCAGCAGACGCACCTGCTCGGGCGCCAGCCAGAAGGGGAAATCGCCGGCGTAGTTCTCGGTCATGATCCCAAAGAACCGCTCCAGCGAGCCGAAGATGGCGCGGTGGATCATGATCGGTCGCTGCCTGGAGCCATCGGCGGCCACGTAATCGAGCTTGAAGCGCTCAGGCAGGTTGAAATCCAGCTGGATCGTGGAGCATTGCCACATGCGGCCGATGGCGTCTTCGATTTTGAGATCGATCTTGGGGCCGTAGAACGCACCGCCGCCTTCGTCGATCTTGTAGGCCCAGCCCTTGCGATCGAGCGCTTCGATCAGGCCCTTGGTGGCCAGCTCCCACACGCTGTCGTCACCGATGGATTTCTCCGGCCTGGTGGAGAGATTGATTTCGTAATTGGTGAAATCAAAAGCGCTGAGGATTTGCTCTGTGAGATTAAGGATGCGCAGGATCTCATCACTGATCTGCTCGGGCAGGCAGAACACGTGGGCGTCGTCTTGGGTGAAGCCGCGCACGCGCATCAGGCCATGCATCACGCCGGGGCGCTCATAGCGATACACGGTGCCCAATTCCGCCCAGCGAATCGGCAGCTCCTTGTAGCTGCGCAGCGTGCTGGCGTAGGTGAGCACGTGGAATGGGCAGTTCATCGGCTTGAGCTGGTATTCCCGCTCATCCACCTGCATGGGGCCAAACATCGATTCGCTGTAGAAATCGAGGTGACCTGAGGTTTTCCAGAGGCTGATGTCAGCCACGTGGGGGGTGTACAGCAGCTCGTAGCCGCCGGCGAAGTGGGCCTGGCGCCAGAAATCTTCGATCAACAGGCGCATGCGGGAGCCGCGGGGATGCCAGAACACCAAACCGGCGCCGGCTTCATCTTCGATGGAGAACAGATCGAGATCGGTGCCGATGCGGCGGTGATCGCGGCGCTTGGCCTCTTCGATGCGGCGTTTGTGCTCCGCCAGTTGCTCGGGGGTTTCCCAGGCGGTGCCGTAGATGCGCTGCAGCTGGGCTTTGGTTTCGTCACCGCGCCAGTAGGCGCCGGCCACGCTCTCCAGTTCAAAGGCCTTGGGGTTGAGCTGGCCGGTGTGCTCCACATGGGGGCCGGCGCAGAGATCCCACCATTCCTCCCCCAGGGTGTAGAGGGTGATCGGCTCCTGCAGTCCCGCCAGGATTTCGAGTTTGTAGGGCTCGTTCTGGGCCTTGATGCGCGCTTCAGCATCGGCGCGACTCACCTCCACACGCTCGAGCGGCAACTTCTTATTGATGATCTTGATCATCCCCTTCTTGATGGCCTTGAGATCGGCCTCGGTGAAGGGGTCGGGATTATCGAAGTCGTAGTAGAAGCCGTTTTCTGTCCAGGGTCCGATCGTGACGCGGGCCTTGGGGAACAGCTGCTGAACCGCCATGGCCATCACGTGGCTCATGGAGTGGCGGATCTTCAGCAGCTGGGGGCTTTCGCTGGTCTTGGGAAGCACCACTGCGGCTGACGACACCGATTCCTTTCCGTTGAGAATGGGGATCCTACGCAGGCTCAGTGTGGCGACCTCCGCGCCTCCCAGTTCCAACCAGCTGCGGCGCGTGGATGTGTCGTATCTGCTCTGGTGCCTCTCGTTGGTGGGCGTCTGCGGGGTGCAGCGCATCTACAACCGCCGCCCCGTGAGCGGGGTGCTGTACCTGCTCACCTTTGGCTTGCTGGGCATCGGCACGCTGGTGGATCTGTTTCTGATCCCTGGCCTGGTGGGTCACGCCAATGCCCCCACGCTGTTGGAGCAGGCGCGCCAGCAGAACCAGGCTGAGCCCCTGGATCGCCAGCTGCTGCTGCTGGCTCGCCGCAGCGGCCCTGAGGGGTTCAGCCTCAATGACGCCCTGTTGGCGATTCAGCCACCGGAACTGGCCCAGCTGGAGGAGGTGCGGCGCGTGCTTGATCGCATGCAGCACGCCGATCTGCTGCTGGTGGCCAGCGATGCGCGCGGCCGTTTGGTGTATCGCGAACCCTAGAGATCGGCGTTTGGTAACAGTTTGCCGCCGATTCGGTTGCGCTTTTTACGGTTAATGCAGCGCAAATCAGCTGATGTCTGCCACGCCGCACCGGCTTCCGCTGCAGACGCTGCAGCGGGCCTTCCAGCCTTATGCCCAAGCGCCATTGCTGCTGGCGGGATGGTCGCTGGGGGGCTGCCTGCTGCTGCAGCTGCTGGCCTGGTTGCCGCTACCGCTGCTGTTGCAGGCCACTTTGATGTTGCTGCTGATCGGTGTGCTGTTCAGCGGCCTGCTGGGGGTGGCGCAACAGCAGCGCATGGATTCAGCCCAGCTGCGCTGGCGCCAGTTGCTGCAGCCCCTGCGGCGGGCGCCGCTGCCGTTGCTGCTGCTGCCGTTGCTGATTGGTAGCCTCAGCGCCCTGGCCTCCCTGGCCCTGGTGCTGCCGGGGTTGGCCCTGCTGCTGCTGTGGAGCCTGGCCATGCCTGTGCTGCTTGAGCAAGGCGGTGAGGCCTGGGACGCCATGGGTGCCAGTGCTGATCTGGTGCGTCATCAATGGCGCCAGCTGCTGCCAGGTTTGCTCTTGCTGTGGCTGATCACGCTGCTGAGCGCGGCCCTCGGCTGGTGGTTGCTGGGTTTGTGGTTGCCCCTGGCGGCCTTCCTGTTGCAGGGTTTCTACCGCTCCGCCAAGGGCTGATGCCCCGTTCCTTGCTGTGGTGGCTGCTGGGTGTGGCCTGCGGCGGGCTGGCTTGTGTCACTGCCGTGGTGCTGCATCAGCAGTGGCAGCAGCAGCACCCTCCGGCTGAGGCTCTGGCCCAGGGGCAGGGGCTGCAGCCCCTGTTGCCTCCCGATCCGGCTGCCGCCGCCCGCTGCGCTGAGCGGCTTGGCCTCAGGGAACGCAGCACTCCAGCGGATCCCACCAACTTTGGTGAGCGCCGTGAGCGCGATGCCACGGGGGGCCTGGTGCCCCATCAGCCGGCCCTTGTGGTGCTGCATGAAACGGTGCTCTCGCTGGATGACACCCTGCGTTTGTTTCAAACGCCCCATCCCCGTGATGCTGATCAGGCCAGCTATCACGTGCTGCTCGATCGCAACGGCAGCGCCTATCGCCTGGTGCCCGATGCCAAGCGAGCCTTCGGGGCCGGTTGGAGTGCCTGGGGGGCCGGCAGCATCCGCCACCGCCCCTTGAGCACGCCGCTGGCGGGTGGTTCGCTCAACAATGTGGCCCTGCACATCAGCCTGGAAAGCCCGGAGGATGGCCGCGGTGATGACGATGCTCACAGCGGTTACAGCCCCAGCCAGTACCGGCGTCTGGCTGAGCATGTGCTGGTGTGGCAGCTGCGCTGGGGGATTCCGATGCGGCGCGTGACCACCCATGAGGCGGTGGACCGCAGCCACACCCGCCGTGATCCGCGCAGCTTTCGCTGGGGACGCTTCGATCAGGCCTGGGAAACCGCGGCCAGCCGTTGTGGCGTCACGCTTGATGGCCCCTATGGCATTGATGCCAAGCCGCCCCGGCCATCAGGCCAGCAGCACCGCTAGGGCCGCCAGCAGCAGCAGGGTGGGAATGGCCGCCAGCTGACTTGCGGCCAGCGGCAGACTCAGCCCAGCCAGGGCGGTGGCCAGCAGCCCACTGATCAGGCTGCCGCCGATCAGGGCCAGCAGCGTGAACCCCACGGCTCGGAAGAACCGCTGGCGGCGGCGTTGCAGGCTGGCGATTGTGATCAGCGCCGCCAGCGACAACAGCAATTCGGGCAGGCCCGGTTGGCTGCCCAGCAGCAGCAGGGCCGTCAGCACCAGGCCATGGCCCAGCAGGGGCTGCCACAGCATGGGCCCCTCCGCCAGGGAGAGTTCTGGCCAGTTGAGATCCAGCTTGGGGCTGGGCAGGGCGCTCAGGGCGGGCAGTTTCGGCAGCTTGGCGGCCGGATTGGCGGCACCGGCACTGGCTTCCACCTGGGAGGCGGTGGCCGCGGCACCGGTGAGCTGCCCCAACTGGCGATCCTTGAGCCGTTGCATCAGCACGGCGTCATAGGCGGCTTCCACCCGTGCCCTGGCCGTGGCGTCATCGGCTGGAAGCTCCTCCAGCCGGGCCTGCTTGGCCTGCTGCACCGCCTCAAAGCTGGCATCGGGACGAATGCCTAAACGCTCGTAGGGATCGTTACTGTTGGGGTCCGCAGGGGAGGGTGCCTGAGCCACGAGCGCCAGCATCTTGGCTCCAAGCGTATCGGCTGTCTGCGGTGCCGCTAGCGGCTCAGAACACCGGCTGGCCGGGCTTGAAGCCGCTGGCTTCCAGCTGGTGCTGGCGCAGCTGCAGCTGCTCGGCTTGCACCCAGAAGCGTCGCTTGAGCAGCGGCATCTGGGGAGGCAGGTGGGATCCCTCCACCCATTCCACGCGACCAGATCCGCCGGGTTGGGGCGGTTGGCTGCAGAGACGCACGTAATCGCAACCGCCATCGAAGCGCGGCCGCACCCACCAATTGGTGGCAAGGGCTGAATCAGGCATGGATTCATCCTGGCGAGGCGGAGCGGCCGCCGTGGCTCAGAGGCTGATTGGTTCGCTTCCGCTCACCACCGGTGCCACCGAGGCCAGCTCCAGCTCGGGGTGATCTTCCTTGAGTTGGTTGAGATTCCAGTCGTTTTTGAACAGCAGCACCGGCCGATCCCAGGCATCGCGCACTGTTTTGCAGTTGAAGATGCGACCCACCTGCTCGAGGGCGCCCCAGCCGCCGCTCACCCAGCGGGCCACCGCAAAGCCCAGGGGCTCCAGGCGGGTGGGCACGCCGTATTCATTCTCCAGGCGGTGTTGCACCACTTCAAGCTGCAGCTGGCCCACAGCTGCCAGGATTGGATCCCGTTTGCTCTGATCGGTGTCGTAGAGGATCTGCACCGCCCCCTCTTCGCGCAGTTCATTCACCCCCTTGCGGAAGTTCTTGAACGCTGAGGGGTTGGGGTTGCGCAGCCAGGCAAAGATCTCCGGACTGAAGCAGGGAATGCCTTCGTATTCCACCCGCTGACCGATGTAGAGGGTGTCGCCGATGGCGAACATGCCCGGGTTGTTGAGGCCGATCACATCGCCGGGGTAGGCCTCCTCCACCACTTCACGGTCCTGGCCGAACAGCTTCTGGGGGCGTGAGAGACGGATGGCGCGGCCGCTGCGGGCGTGCTGCACGGTCATGTCTTTTTCAAACTTGCCCGAGCACACCCGCACAAACGCCACGCGGTCGCGGTGGCGGGCATCCATGTTGGCCTGCAGTTTGAACACAAAGCCGCTGAACTGCGGGCGCAGCGGATCGATCAGCCCCTCGCTGCTCTGGCGCGCCATTGGTTTCTGGGCCAGCTCCAGGAAGGCATCGAGGAAGGGCCGCACGCCGAAGTTGGTCATGGCGCTGCCGAAGAACACAGGGGTGAGCTCGCCGGCATGCACCAATTCCAGATCCAGTTCCGAGCCGGCTGCATCCAGCAGCTCCAGTTCCTCGAGGGCCTGCTCCAACAGCTCGGGCTCCACCAGCTGCTGCAGTTGGGGGTCATCGGCCGCCAGCTGCTTTTCGCTGGCTTGCCGACCCCGTTCGGCCCGTTCAAACAGGGTCACCTGGCGGCTGCGGCGATCGATCACACCCCGGAAGTTGTCGCCGCTGCCGATCGGCCAGTTCACGGCCCAGGTGAGTAGATCGAGCTCCTTTTCAATTTCATCGAGCAGCTCAAGCGGTTCGCGCCCGGGCCGATCCATCTTGTTGATGAAGGTGAAGATCGGGATCTGGCGCATCCGGCAGACCTCGAACAACTTTCGGGTCTGTGGTTCGAGGCCCTTGGCGGCGTCTTCGAGCATCACCGCGTTATCGGCGGCGGCCAGGGTGCGGTAGGTGTCTTCGGAGAAGTCCTGGTGGCCGGGGGTGTCGAGCAGGTTGATCGTGCTGGCGCCGTAGTCGAACTGCAGCACGGTGGAGGTGATCGAGATGCC
>JAYKIT010000149.1:0-28814 GCA_035285765.1 Synechococcus sp.
AAGGATCTGGGTGTGATCGTGAGCGAGCTCGAGGCTTGCCACCGCGCCTACCCCGACCACCACGTGCGTCTGGTGGGCTACGACGCCTACACCCAAAGCCAGGGTGCCTGCTTCGTGGTGTTCGAAGCGCGCTGAGCGCTGATCGCTGATCTCATCAGGTCCCCACTGCGGTGGGGACCTTTTTCAAAAGCTTTTTCTTCCGGGGGCGGATATGGCAAATCAGTCGAGTCGCGAGGCCGCTTTGGCTCGCCGCATGGCCCTCTCCAGCGGAGGTAAATCCGCGGAGAAGCGCTATTCATCCAGTGCCGGTCGCGTGCGTACCGCCAGTGAGGCGCGTCCCAGCCGCACATCGGCGCCTGCCGTGTCCCCGCGCTCTGCTGCCTCGGCACCTGTGGCCCCAGTGGCGACGACCCCCAGCTTGGAGTTGAGCTCCAGCCCGTCGCCTGCCCGCCGTCACAACGGCTCCCGTGTGGCCAACCCCAGCCGCGATCTGGTGCTGGCTCGCCGCGAGGCCCTCTCGAAGCGCGGTAAGCGAGCTGATAACAGCCGCGATCGCAACCGCGCCGATGTGGCCAAGCAGGCGTCTGCCGCTGCCACCGCTGCTCCCGCCCCCAGCGAGCACAAGTGCAAGTGTCAAGAGAAGCGCGAAGCTGCAGCTGCCCCCGCTGCCAAGCCTTCTCCCACCCGCCTCAGCCTTGAGGCTCCCTCCAGCTCGGCCAATCGCCCCGCCCCCAAGCGTCGCGCCCAGCACAATCCCAGCCGCGCTCTGGTGCTCGCTCGCCGCGATGCCCTTTCCAAGCGTGGTAAGTCGGCCAATACCTCGCAATCGAGCACCACTGCTGCGATGGCCCGTCAGGGCAATCCCGACATGAGCAGCCGTGAGCTGGCACTGAAGGTGCGCGAACTCCGTAGTAAGTCGGGTTCTGCCTCCAAGCTCGGCTCCAGTGGCACGGGCAGCCGCACCCGCCCCTCCGGTCCCAATCGCCACGGTGCCAAACAGGCCGCCGCAGCCGATGCCCATTGGAAGGTGGGCACCAGTGAAACCCTGAGCGGTCAAACCGTGACCGGCACGCAGGCCAACCGTTCGGTGAAGACCACCGGCAACGAAGCCGCCACCTGCCGCACCATCACCGGCACCGAGTACCTCGGCGCCGAAGTGTTCAACACCTTCTGCCAGGGCCAGCCCTCCCCTCAGCAACCCGCCAAGGTGCGCGTCACCGCCACCAGCCATGGCAATCGCGTCACCGGCAATGAGGTGGGCCGCAGTGAGAAGGTCACCGGCGATGAGCCCGGCACCTGCAAGACCGTGACCGGCACTGAATACATTTCCGCCAACCAGGCTGGTGCCTACTGCGGTGGCATCACCCCCTCGGTGGCCAAGGTGGGCCGTAGCGCCACGGTGGGTGGCCAGACCATCTCCGGCGTGATGGTGGGCCGCAGTGAGAAGGTCACCGGCGATGAGCCCGGTTCCGGTCGCCAACTCACCGGCGATCAATACATCGGTGCTGATTCCCCCGTTGGTGGTCGCTCCCCCATCAAGGTCAGCCAGCAGAACACCCTGCGCGGCATCGGTGTGACCGGAACATCCGTAGGGCGAGCTCAGCGCATGACGGGTGATGAGGCCGGCAGCTGCCGCGCCATCACCGGCGATGAATACATCGGTAGTGAGCAGTTTCAGAGCTTCTGCGGAGCTCGCCCCGCGCCTGAGGCCGCCAAGGTGGGCTTCAGCATCACCAATCGCAACCAGGTGGTGAGCGGCACCCGCACCGGCCGCTCCAGCTCCGTCACTGGCGATGAGCCCGGCAGCTGCAAGGCTGTCACCGGCACTCCCTATGCCGGCCTTGAGCAGGCTGGTGAATTCTGCGGCACCCGTGCTGTGGACTCCATTCGCCAACGCACTCCGGTGCGTGGCGCCAACCGCATGACCGGCATCCAACCCGGTATCGGTGGTGTGATGACCGGCGCTGAGCGTGGCGCCTGTGAATCTGTTTCCGGTACCCCTTATGTGGGTGCTGACCAGCAGCAGGCCGCTTGCGGCAGCGCTGTGAGCAAGGACGCTGATTTTCCCCAGCCCCTCAACGCTGAGCCCTGGCAGGCCTTCAGCGTTCAGTCCCCCGCCCAGGTGGCGTTCGAGGAGCGCAATCGCACCGGCTCTGTTACCGGCAGCACCTATGAGCAAGGCGGCAAGATCACCGGCCCTTTTGACATGGCCAGCGGCAAGGTGACCGGCACGGAGCAATTCCGTTTCGACCGCTCCGCTGGCCCCGTGCTCACCCCTGCGGCTGCAGCTGCTGAAGAGCCCACCGCCTCCCGAGTGACCGGAGAGGGTTCAGGCACCAAGATCACCGGCGACGACTGGGATCGCGGTGATCGTGTCACCGGCACTGAAGGGTCTTCTGCCCGCCGCCGGAATCCCTCCCGGGTGGGCCCCATGAACGCCATGGTGATGATGCAGCAGAAGCGCAATGAGGATGTGCCCCAGCCCGTGAGTCGCGTCACCGGTTCGAGCGGCAACACCGACAAGGGCTCCCTGATCACCGTCTCTGGCGGCGCTCGCGGCTGATGGTGGCCCGTCGCGGCGAATACCAACGGCCAACGGCCCCCACGGCACCCCGTCGCCGCCCGGCGGCGTCGGTGCCAGAGACAGGGACTGGCCGTCGTCATCCTTTGGCACGCCGTCCCAGCTCGGCGGTGTGGCCCAAGGATCAACACCCCCTCACCGATGCCAGCGCGAATCGCCGGCTGCTGGCCTATGAAGAGGATGTCAAGGGTGCGTTTGATCGCATCGTTCCGGTGCTCAAGCAGCTTTCGGGCATGCAGCACCAAGCGGATTTTGTTGCTGCCGCTCAGCGCTTAGCTCAGGCGGAGCTGGGCTACAGCCTGCCTGAAGCCATTCTCGCTAACGCCTGGGTGCGGCAGCTCGATATGGGCTCCCTCTTTGCCTGGTGCGTGTTCGAAACCTATGAACGGGTTTCCAACGAGTTCTTCCAGCACGATCCCCTCGGTGGCACTCAGGGTGAGGCGTTTGATCAGGAGCTGCTGGATTGCGGGTTCCATCTGCTTGATATCACCCCCTGCGCTGATGGTCGCCTCGCCCACACCATCGCCTACGGCCTGAGAATTCCTTTCAGCTGTGTGCGCCGTCGCCCCCATGCCGGTGCACTTTTCGACATCGAAGACACGGTGGATCGCTGGGTGCGCACCGAGCATTCCCGCTACCGCGAGGGCAAGCCCAACGCAGCCCACGATCCCACCCGCTATCTGAAGTGCGTTGTTTATCACTTCAGTTCGCTGGATCCCTCCCATGAAGGCTGCGCTGCGCACGCCTCCAATGATTCAGCGGCCGCAGCGGCTGGGATGGCTCGCCTCAGCGATTTCCGTACCGCTGTTGAAAATGGGTTCTGCTGCGGTGCCTCGGTTGATCTGTTGCTGATCGGCCTCGACACCGACACCGATTCCATTCGTGTGCATGTGCCCGATCGAGATGGCAATGCTGCTCTCGATCAATGGCTTGATGCCCGTGAGCTGTTTGATGCCACCTCCAGTCTCAGCCCTGAGCAGGCACGCAGCGCCATTGCCGAGGCTGTGGCTCAGGCCTGCCCAGGCGAATCCGATGCGGGCATGCTTCGGTTCATCGCACGCCTGGTGGAGAACAACTTCTCCCAGATCGATTACGTGCGTCAGTTCCATGGCGGGGCCTACAGCGATGCTGGCCATGCCGAACGTTTCATCGGCGTTGGGATTGGTTTTAAGGAGGTGCATCTGCGCAACCTCACGTATTTCGCCCACATGGACACGGTGGAGGAGGGTTCTGCCGACCTGGATGTTGGCATCAAGATCTTCAGCGGTCTGAATGTCACCCGTGGGTTACCGATTCCTGTGGTGGTGCGCTTTGATTACCGCAGCTCAGTTCCGGGCGCCCGTGAACGGGCCATCCTCAACGGTGAGCGGGTGATCGATGCGCTGCAGAACCGTTATGCCGATCTCTACGGCAAAGGGCTGCTGCACATGCTGCTGTCGGTGCGTGACCGCAATGGTTTTTCTCCCTCTGAAACCATTCGCACCACCATCTCCATCCCCACCCCTGGAGGTCACTGATCATGCTGATTGTCAAGGTCATTAAACCTCTGGTTTCCACCAACCGGATCCCCGATTTTGAGCACAAACACCTTCAGGTGGTGCAAGACGGCAGCTCCAAGAAGGTGGCTGTTGATGCGGTGGGTGCCAAGCCCGGCGACTGGGTGATCTGTGTGGGTAGCTCCGCAGCCCGTGAAGCTGCTGGCAGCAAGTCGTACCCCAGCGATCTCACCATCGTGGGCATCATTGATCACTGGGAACCTGATCCGCCGAAGCCCTCCAGCAGTTCCAGCGCTGCTCCTGCAGCGGCTGCATCCTCGCCTCCCCCGGTGAAGAGCTGATGGAAATCATGCAGGTGGTTGGCTCTTTGGTTTGCTCCTACAGGGTGGGTGGTCTTGATCACATGAACCTGCGCATTCTTGCCACTGACAAAGGCAAGAAGCTGGTGGCTGTTGATCCTGTTGGCGCATCACCCGGCAACTGGGTCTTTACAGCAAGCGGTTCGGCCGCACGCATGGCCTGTCCCGATCCCACCGTGTTCACCGATCTCACGATCGGCGGAATTATCGATTCCTGGAACCCTGACGGCTGATTTCAGGGCCTTCTCCATCGTTCCCCACCGACTCGCCACCCGCCGCCATGGCCACTCCCACTCCCCGTCAGCCCTCCAGCCGTCAGAACAGCTCCCGCCGTTCCACTGCCGCAGGTGCTTCTAAGCCTGCCGATGCACCAGCTGCTGCTGCTGCATCAACCCCCTCTGCCACCGCTGCCAGCGGCAGCGAACCTGCCAAATCGCTGCCCGCTGCAGCGGCGCCCTCAAGCGCCCCTGCAGCTGCACCGCCAAAGCCCAGCAGCAGCAGCACAACCAAACCTCCTTCCCCCTCTCCTTCCACTGCCATGTCTGATTCCGTGCGGGGCATTGCCCTTGGCATGATTGAAACCCGCGGTTTGGTTCCAGCGATTGAAGCCGCTGATGCCATGACCAAGGCCGCCGAGGTGACCCTGGTGGCTCGGGAATTTGTGGGTGGTGGCTACGTCACCGTGATGGTGCGTGGTGAAACCGGTGCCGTGAACGCCGCTGTTCGCGCTGGTGCCGATGCCTGCGAGCGTGTGGGTGATGGCCTCGTGGCTGCCCACATCATTGCTCGCCCCCACGCGGAGGTGGAGCCTGCCCTCACCGCTAGCGGCAGCCGCCGGAGCTGATCGCCATGGCGAGCGCCCATCCTCGAGTTCTAGCCGCCCTGGGCCGCGCTCTGAGCCTTGAGCTCACCGCTGTTCAGCAATACCTCACCCACTCCTCTCTGCTGGAGGCCTGGGGTGATCAGGCTGCCTCGGATCGCTTTCGCCGTGAAACGGTGGAAGAGATGCAACACAGTGAGCGCCTCGTCAAACGCATGATTGCCCTGGGGGTGGCTCCGGCCGCCTCCCAGTTGCGTCCTGTAGCAACGGCGCCAGATTTGTTGAGCCTGCTTGAACTAAACAGGATCCTCGAAGATCAGCTGGTTGCTCATTACGCCGAGGCCACTCGTTTCTGCCGCTTGATTGGCGACACTCTGCATGCTGAGTTCTTCCAGGCGTTGCTGGAGGAAGAGCAGCATCACGGTGTTGAGATTGCCAATTGGCTGGCTGAGCTGCGGCCAACTCCTGTGATGGCACGTGCAAGCTTCTAAATCCCGATAGATTGCCGCCCGTTCGGAGCCGCTTTGCGTTTGTCTGCTGATCTCCCACTTTCCATCCAGCTGGCGTGGTTGATCCCGCTCTATGGCTTCAGTGGCATGGTGCTTTCCCTGCCATGGGCCACTGGCATGATCAAACGCAATGGCTCCAGACCTGCGGCCTACTTGAATTTGCTGCTCACCGTTGCTGGTGTGGTTCACGGCTCGGTGATTCTTCAGTGGGTCCAGTCGCACCATGCTGTTTTGGTGGAGTGGCCTTGGTTCAACGCCGCGGGTCTGCATCTCAATATTGGTTTTGACCTCACCCTCACCAACCTTGAGGCGCTCACCTTTGTCACGCTGATGAGCCTGTTGGGTCAGTTTTTTGCCCTTGGCTATCTCGATAAGGAATGGTCGCTGGGTCGCTTCTACGCCCTACTGGGCTTTTTTGAAGGGGCCATGGCTGGGGTGGTGCTGAGCAGCAACCTTTTCCTCAGCTATTTCGTGCTCGAAATGCTGACCCTTTCCACCTATCTCTTGGTTGGTTTCTGGTACGCCCAGCCGCTGGTGGTCACGGCAGCCCGAGATGCGTTTCTCACCAAGCGCGTTGGTGATGTGCTCTTGCTGATGAGCCTGGTGGCTCTTTCTGCCTGGGCTGGATCGTTGGATTTTGAGGATCTCTACCACTGGACGGCCGAAGTGGCTGCCGATGGTTCGATCAGTCCTGTGCTCGGCACGTTGATTGGTCTGGGCTTGATTGCAGGTCCCATGGGCAAGTGCGCCCAGTTCCCGATGCACCTCTGGCTCGATGAAGCCATGGAAGGTCCCAACCCCGCCTCAATTTTGCGCAATTCGGCCGTGGTGACCTGTGGAGCGCTTGTGTTGCTCAAGGTGATGCCCTTGCTTCAGCTCTCCCCTGTCGCCATCGATGTGTTGCTTGCCATCGGCACCATCAGCGCTCTTGGTGGTGCCTTGGTGGCCATTTCCCAGGTGGATATCAAGCGAGCCTTTTCCTATGGAACCACCTCCTATCTGGGTTTGGTGTTCATTGCCATTGCCGTGCAACAGCCCGTGGTGGCCCTGCTGTTGCTGCTGGCCCATGGCCTGGCCAAGGCGCTGATCTTCATGAGTGTGGGCAGTGTGATCGCCACCACCAACTGCCAAGACATCACCGAGCTCGGAGGTCTGGGCGCGCGCATGCCGGCAACTACGGGGAGTTATTTGGTGGCCGGTGCCGGTCTCACCGGTTTTCTACCGCTCGGTTGTTTTTGGTGTTTTGGCCTCTTGCTGGATCGGTTCAGCGCTGAAACCGCCTGGCTGATTCCCGTGGTGCTGCTCACCAATGCCCTCACCTCATTCAATCTGGTGCGTGTGTTCCGCCAGGTGTTCCTCGATCAACCACACCCCAAAACCAAGCGCACTCCTGAGGTGAACTGGTTCATGGCTTTGCCGATGGTGAGCCTTTCGGTGTTGGTGCTCTTGGTTCCTCTGGTGTTCCGCACTCTCTATTCCACACCCGCTCCCAATTCAGTCAGTCTGCCAAGTGTGCTGATGCTGGTGCTGAGCGGTGCAAGCGGTGTTGTGGCCGCTTCCTTGATCGGGCTCGACAAATTCCGCTCCAGATCCTTGTTCAAGCCGCTGCGGATGCTTCAAGACCTGTTGGCTTACGACTTCTACACCGAGCGGTTTTATCGCATCACCGTGGTGGCTTTTGTGGCGTGGCTGGCGCGCCTCACCGATGCCTTTGATCGCCATGTGGTGAATCGTTTCGCCAACCGCATCGGTTCCCTCTCTCTGGTGTCGGCGGAGGGGCTCAAGTTGGCGGTCAGTGGTCAAACTCAGTCGTATCTGCTTACGGTGCTTCTCGCCATTGTGTTGTTGCTTTCCGGCCTGATCTGGTGGAGGACTGCCTGATGTTGAGCGCACTTCTGCTGATTCCTTTCCTTGGCGGTCTGTCCCTGTTGCTCTTGCCGAGCAGCTTGGCGCCCACCCGCATGCGGGCCATCGCCATTGCTTTCCTCAGCCTGCAGCTGTTGCTGAGCCTGGCTCTGCTGATTCCGTTTGATGCCGCCAATGGTGGCCCTCAGCTCCAGGAATCCTTCAGTTGGATTGGCAGCCTCGGTTTGGATTATCGCCTCGCGGTTGATGGTCTCTCCCTGCCATTGGTGTTGATCAATACCTCCCTCACCCTGGTGTCGGCGGTGTGCACACGGCAGCTATCTCAGCGCCCAAGGCTCTATTTCGCCATGCTGCTGCTTATTAGCGGTGCGGTGAATGGTGCTTTCCTGGCCGACAACTTGCTGCTTTTTGTGATCTTCTATGAGCTGGAATTGATTCCTCTCTGGTTGCTGATTGCGGTGTGGGGGGGTGCCAACCGTGCCTATGCCTCCACCAAATTTCTGATCTTTACCGCCATTTCAGGATTCCTGATCTTGGCCAGCTTCCTGGGATTGGCATTCGTTAATGGCAGCGTCAACTTCAGCATCACTCCCGCTCTGACCGAGCATCTGCCGGTGGCCGTTCAGTTGGTTTTGCTGATCACCATGCTGATTGGTTTCGGCATCAAGATCCCGTTGGCGCCGTTCCATGTGTGGCTGCCTGATGCCCACACTCAGGCCTCCACTCCGGTTTCAGTGTTGCTGGCTGGCGTGCTGCTCAAGCTCGGCACCTATGGCCTGATTCGCTTTTGCCTCGGACTCTTCCCCGATGTGTGGCCCCTGGTGGCTCCGTGGTTGGCCATCTGGGCTGCTTTCTCGGTGTTGTACGGCTCGTTGGCTGCCATTGCCCAGCAGGATATGAAGCGCATGGTGGCGTTCAGTTCTGTGGGTCACATGGGTTACGTGTTGCTTGCTGCTGCCGCCGCCACCCCCACAGCCTTGCTTGGCGCGGTGTTTCAGATGGTGAGTCATGGCGTGATTTCGGCGCTGTTGTTCCTGCTTGTGGGCATTGTTTATCGCAAAACTGGCACGCGAGATCTGCAAGTTCTGCGTGGTTTGCTCAATCCCGAGCGTGGCTTGCCCTTCACTGGCACCTTGATGATCATTGGCGTGATGGCCAGTGCCGGTTTGCCGGGCATGGCTGGCTTCATTTCTGAGTTCCTCGTGTTCCAGGGCAGCATTCAGCTCTTCCCTGTGGCCACGTTGCTCTGCATTGTTGGCTCCGGCCTCACTGCGGTCTATTTCCTGTTGCTGGTGAATCGTGCTTTCTTTGGTCGCCTGGCTGTGACGCCCCCCAGTGACGATGCCATTGCCGATGCCCGCCTTGATGTGCAATTGATGCCTGTGGCTGCGCGCGAAACTGTTCCAGCCTTGGCTCTGGCTTTAGCTGTGATCGGTATTGGTTTGGTGCCATCTGGTTTGGCCCATCTCAGTGATTCGGCTACGTCGTTGTTGTCCCAGTTGCATGGAGGCCTGAGCTGATGCCTGTTATTCCTTCAGAACTCGTTCATTCCGGTCCGCGTCCCGGCATCGGTTTGTTGGAGCAGAAACTGCTCGGTGGTGAAACCCTGCTGGCTGATACCCCCGATCACCTGATTCAGGTGGTGGATGTGCTGCGCAGTTATGGCGAGGTGCTGGATGCCTACAGCATCAACCTGATCTACCAGGCTGAACAGCAGTTCCTCAACCCGTTCCCAGTCTTTCGCTTCCTCGATGGCGATCTCTCCCCAGGGAAGCTTTGGCGCCATTTCTGGCACGACCGCATCAACTTTGAATACGCCGAATACTGCATGCGGGCCATGCTGTGGCATGGCACCGGCGGCATGGATGCCTACCTCGATAGTGAGGATTTTCAGCAGCGATGCGACGCCATTATTCAGGCGAAACGGCGTCGGTTTGATCCACTGGCTCTCGCGTTGCATCCCCTGTTTCCCCAGTTTCTGCCTGAACTGATTCGCACTGCGGCCACCACCCACGCCTTGGGTCAGTTCTGGCGAGTGATGAGTGATCTGTTCATCGATCTCTCGGAAGCTGAGAAAGCCGGCGAGGTCACCAGCATTGCTGAGGTGGTGGATTTCATCCGTGATCGCCTCGTGGCTGCCGCTGGCAACCCCATCAGCTACGGCGTTGAACTGTTCGGCGAGCACTTCTGGGTGCTGCCCCCTGAAGCGGGGCTCACGTTCCTGGGTGATGTGGCTGTTCCTTATGTGGAGGCGGTGTTCCTGCGCGGCACCCCATTCCTTGGCACGGTTTCGTTCAATGCCCAGGCTCGTCAGATCTCTCCTGATCAGTCGCAGTTTCAGTACGGCGCCCTGTTCGCCGATCCCCTGCCCAGCATGGGCTCGGGCATTCCCCCCAGCCTCTGCATGCAAGACATGTACCGCCATCTGCCGGAGCGCCTGCACCGTTGGTATGAGCAGTGCACCCGTGGTGAAGGCGATGTGCGCGTGAAGATCTGCCAGAGCTTCCAAAAATCGATGTTCTGCGTGACCAACGCCGCCATCAACGGCACGTTCCCCCATCCGCTGAACACCACTGAGCCTGAGCAGCAGGCCGCCAATGCCGCTTACGCCAGGGCCTGGGCATCACGGCTGGTGGAGGCGCGTACCAACGCTCTGGGCTAGGTTCCTGCAATGGATCAAGCCTGGACTGAGCGGCAACGCCCCCATCGCCTTGAGCGGCGCATCGAGTTCGCCGACTATGAGGCCACCCGTCTGTTTCTCGAGCGCCTTGAGCAGTTGTCGCAGGAGCAATCGCGCTACCCCGATATCAGCTTTGGCCGCACCTACGTGAACCTCACCCTCACCCCCCAGGGCGATGGTGCTGAGTTGCCATTGGGTGAGTCTGAGCACGCCATGGCCGCTCAGATTGATGCCCTGCTCGGTTGAATCAACGCCGCCTCGAGTTCATCTGCAGCAGATCTTTGACTTGTTGCACCTGGGCAGCCAGCCCCGGATCGCTGGCTAGTTTCTTTTCCACCTGCTGCACGGCGTACATCACCGTGGTGTGATCCTTGCCTCCGAAGTTCTCACCAATCTTCGGCAGGCTCAAATCAGTGCATTGACGCATCAAATGCATGCCCACCTGGCGCGCCTGGCTCACGGCCCGCTTGCGGCTGCTGCTGCACATATCACTCACGCTCACGCCAAACACCTCGGCCACCTTGTCCAGCACAAGCTTGGGGTTGATGTCACCCTCGGGCATGCCGGTGCCCAGCAACGGGGCCACGGCTTCGACAGTCATCGGCAAGCCGGTGATCGATGAGAACGCCACAGCGCGGGTGAGGGCCCCTTCCAGCTCGCGGATGTTGGAGGTGAATCGGCCAGCGATGTATTGGATCAGATCCCGCGGCAGGCGCATCTGTTCCTGCTCTGCTTTTTTGTGCAGGATCGCCATTCGCGTTTCCAGATCAGGCACCTGGATATCGGCAATCAGCCCCATCGAGAAGCGTGAAATCAGGCGCTCCTGCAGGCGTTGAATCTGGCTGGGGGGGCGGTCACTGGCGATCACGATCTGGCGACCAGCCTCGTGCAGGGCATTGAAGGTGTGGAAGAACTCCTCCTGGGTGTATTCCTTGCCCTCAATGAATTGAATGTCATCCACCAAGATCAGATCGGCTGCCCGGTAGCGATCGCGGAAGGCCTGCATGCCGTCTTTGCGGATCGCCAGGATTAGATCGTTTGTGAAGGTTTCAGTGGAGACATAAAACACCCGTGCATCCGGATCGATCTCGAGCCGGTAGTGGCCGATGGCCTGCATCAGGTGGGTCTTGCCCAGCCCCACGCCCCCGCAGAGAAACAGGGGGTTGAATTCGCGCCCCGGCGACTCCGCCACAGCCAGGGCCGCGGCATGGGCCATGCGGCTGTTAGGGCCCACCACAAAGCGCTGGAAGCTGTAGCGGGGGTTGAGATTGCTCTTGAGCTGGGGTGCCTTGCCGACCGGGTTGGCCGGCTGGCTGGTCGGAGCTGGTGTGGAGCTGGGGGGTGCAGCCGTGGCCCCCTCCAGTTCAGAGGGCTCATCCTCACCGGCCTGGATCATCACCTCCACGGCGCGGCCGCTGATGGCGCCGGCCACCTCAGAGATCAGGCCGTGATAATTGCGCCTGAGCCAGTCGGCCGCGAAGGAGTTGGGGGCCTGAAGCACCAGTCGGCCCTGGTCGGCCTGGAGGCAGATCGCTGGGCGGATCCAGGTTTCAAACGTGGGCTTGCTGAGGTTGGAGCGCAGCTCAGCGCGAACCTGATCCCAAAGCGTGCTGTTGGTGGCGGTGGGGGCTGTCACGTGAGGAGAACCGATCCACCCTTGGCCAGGGGTCCGAATATAGGGGCCCCTTCTTCCCCAAGCCGCAACTGGCGATACTGACGCCATTCGCTTGCCACTCCTCCGTGCTCGCACATCTCCCCCGTGGGCTCGCCGTTGCCGCCCTGGCCCTGTTGGCTGGTTGCCAGGGTTTGGTGGCTCCCGGGGGCGGTCCCAAGCCGCCCCAAGTGAGCGATGCCCCTGCCTCTGCTCCCCTCAAGCCAGGCAACAACTTCGTGGCCGATGCCGTGGCGCGTGTGGGGCCTGCGGTGGTGCGGATCGACACCAAGCGTGAGGTGGTGAATCCGCTCAGCATTTTTGGCGGTGCTCCGCCGGTGCAGCAGCAGCAGGGACAGGGCTCTGGCTTCATCACCCGCTCCGATGGGGTGCTGCTCACCAATGCCCACGTGGTGGAGGGGGCCGACACCGTGAAGGTGACCCTGCCTGATGGCCGCAGCTTCCCGGGCAAGGTGCTCGGCGCTGATCCCTTCACCGATGTGGCCGTGGTGAAGGTGGCGGCCAAGGACCTGCCGGTGGCACCCCTGGGGAACTCCGCTGACGTGCGGCCCGGTCAGTGGGCGATTGCCATTGGCAATCCGCTGGGGCTCGACAACACCGTGACGATGGGCATCGTCAGCGCCAAGGCCCGTCAGAACGCCCTTGGCGGCGGCCAGCGGGTGGCCCACATCCAAACCGATGCGGCGGTGAATCCCGGCAACAGCGGTGGTCCACTGATCAATGACCGCGGCCAGGTGATCGGCATCAACACGGCCATTCGCCAGGCCCCCGGCGGTGGCTTGAGCTTTGCGATCCCCATCAACAAAGCCGAGCAGGTGGCGCGCCAGATCCTGGAGCGGGGCCGGGCCAGTCACCCCTACCTGGGGGTGCGGCTGCAGGCGTTAACCCCGCAGTTGGCCCGGGAGATCAACGCCACCGGCAATCGCTGCAAATTGCCTGAGCGCCAAGCGGTGCTGATTGTGGATGTGGTGCAGGACACGCCGGCGGCCGCAGCTGGCTTGAAAACCTGTGATCTGATCACAGCGGTGGGGGGCAAGGCGGTGAGCAATCCCACAGAGGTGCAGCTGGCGGTGGAAGCGGCCAAGGTGGGTGAGCCGCTGCAGGTCACGATCGAGCGCGATGGCAGCAGCCGCCAGCTCAGCGTGCGTCCAGCGGAACTGCCCCAGCAAGCCGGCGGTTGATCCCCTTGTTCCGCTCAGGGGGGAACCAGCTGCTGGTGCTGGCCAAGCGGCCCGCCCCTGGGCGCTGCAAGCGGCGGTTGGCCCAGAGCCTCGGTGATCAGGCGGCGGCGCGGGTGCAACAACGCTTGTTGCAGCACACCCTGGCAGTGGCGCATGATTGGGGCCTCAGTGATCCAGCCAGTGGCGTGGCGTTGCTGTTTGCTGAGCAGCAAGGCCACGGCAGCCTGGGCCAACGGCTGCAGCGATTGATCGGTCGCTCCCTGCGCCAGGGGGCGCGCCGGGTGGTGGTGGTGGGCAGTGATCTGCCCAGCCTCAGTCCCCTGCTGTTGCGGCAGGCCTTTGCCGCGCTGCAGCAGCAGCCGCTGGTGCTGGGGCCCGCCTGTGATGGTGGTTATTGGCTGATCGGTCTCACGGCTGCCGGCTTTGCCCAGCAGCGGGGCTGGTTGTTCAGCGGGATTCCCTGGGGTGGTGATCAGGTGCTGGCGTGCACCCTGGCCCAGGCCAGGGCGCAACGGATGGGTGTGCAGTTGCTCTCCCATCAGCGCGATCTCGATCGCATCGCTGATCTGGAGCCCTGGTGTGCTGACGCCTGACCCTGCCGATCGCGTGAACTGGAGTGTGGTGATCCCCACGCTGGAGGAGGCGCAGCAGCTGCCTCTATTGCTCGCCCAGTTGCAGGGGCCGGAAGAGGTGTGGGTGGTGGATGGGGGCAGCTGTGATGGCACCCAGCAGTTGGCCCTGGCGATGGGGGCGCGCCTGCTGCGTTGTTCCCAGCCAAGTCGGGGCGCCCAGTTGGCGGCTGGTGCTGCCCAGGCCAGCCGCCCCTGGCTGCTGTTTCTGCATGCCGATGCCCGTCTCCCCCAGCACTGGGCCCCCGCCCTGGCCCGGGCCTTGGCGGCTCCCTCGGTGGTGGCGGCTGCCTTTCGGCTCCGGGTGCGGGGCACTGATTGGAAGCTGAGGCTGCTGGAGCGCCTGGTGGGCTGGCGTAGCCGCTGGCGCGGGTTGCCCTATGGCGATCAGGGGTTGGCGCTCGCCGCCACCACCTATCGCAGCTGCGGTGGGTTTCGCCCCTTGCCGTTGATGGAGGATCTGGAGCTGGTGCAGCGGCTGGGGCAGCGGGGACGGGTGGCGCTGGCGCAGGCTTCCCTGAAGGTGAGTGGCCGGCGCTGGCGCCGCCTGGGGGTGTGGCGCAGCAGTTGGCGCAATGCCCGTCTGCGGGCCGCCTGGCGCCGTGGCGTTCCTGCTGATCAGCTGGCGCGGCTCTATCGCTAGTGGGCGTACCAGAACACGCAGCGTTCACCGCGCGGTTCGAGCGTCCAGCCCTGGGCTTGATAAAACCCCACCACCCCGGCATCAGCAAACAGGGTGACCTTCTCCACCTCCATCAGCCGCAGCCGTTCCAGCAGCACCTGCATCAGCCCTTTGCCAAGCCCGCAGCGCTGGTAGAGCGGGTGGATGGCCAGATCCCAGATGGTGGCGTCCAGCACCCCATCGCCGGTGCAACGGGCAAAGCCCACCAGCTTTGGCAGGCGTGGGTCATGGCGCCACAGCCCCACCACCAGCAGGGAGTGGCTCAGGGCTTTGCGCACGCGCCGCAGCGGGCGGCGGCTCCAGCCCACGGCATCACAGAGCTGTTCGAGTTCCACCAGATCAATCGCCCGCTCGAAACTGGCCACCAGGCGCAGGGTGTCGTTGCTGGTGCTCAGTTCGCGCCAGTGGGTGCCATAGAGCTGATCGAGCAGGGGTTCTGCCTGCGAGGCTGGGTTGGCTGCCGTCGACGAGGCCATCGAACCGTGCGTTGCGGGCGGAACCCGTGCGGAAGAATGACCAACCTAAGGGACCCGATCCAGCGATGACATCAGCGCCGCCCCTGCTGGTGATGGCCCACGGCTGGTTGCTGCGGGGCCGTCTCTGGCAGCCGCTGCAGCGGCGCCTTGAACCCCGCTGGCGCTGTTGGGCGCCGGATCTACCTGGCTATGGCGCTGCCCAGCGACCGCAGCAGCTCAGCCCCAGCCTGCCGGCCTATGGCCGCTGGTTGGCCCAGCAGGCACGCCAGCGGGCTGCTGGGGCGCCAGTGGTGCTCCTGGGCCATTCCCTTGGCGGCAGTGTGGCGCTCCATGCCGCCCCCCTGTTGGGGGAGCAATTGCAGGGGTTGGTGTTGATCGGAGCCGGGGGCGGCATCTACCAGCGGCGCCCCTTCCAGCAGCTGCGCCGGGTGGGCTGCCTGCTGGCCTTGGCCCAGCGCGATCGCCGCGCCGCCCGCGGCCTGCTGCTTAACAGCACGCAGCGCCGGGCCGTGGAGGGCCTGCCCCGTCTGGTGGGCCGGTTGCAGGTGCCGAGCCTCTGGATCAGCGGCAGCCGTGATCGGGTGATGCAACCGCTTTACGTGCGCCATCTGGCGGGCTACGCCGAGAACCATCAGCTGGAGCTGATTGAAGGGGCGGGGCATCTGCCCATGCGCGAGCAACCCGCTGCCCTGCAGCAGGTGCTGGAGCCCTGGCTTCAGAGGCTGGCCAGCCCGCGCTCCTGCAGTTCAGCGAGCTGCGCATAAAGCCCGCCCTGGCGGCGCAGCTCCTGGTGGGTGCCCTGCTCCACCAGCCGTCCGCGTTTGAGCACACAGATGCGGTCGCTGGCTTCCACGGTGGCGAGGCGGTGCGCGATCACGATGGCGGTGCGCTGGGTGAGCAGCCGTGCCAGATCGCGCTGCAGGGTGGCTTCGGTGCTGGGATCCATGAACGCGGTGGCCTCATCCATCACCAGCACGGCAGGCTCGCGTAGGGCCACCCGGGCCACCGAAAGCAGCTGCCGCTCTCCGGAGCTGAGATTGCCGCCCCGCTCCCGCAGGGGGGTATCGAGCCCCTGGGGCAGGCGCTCCAGCAGGGGATTGAGCCCCAGTTCCTGGGTGAGCCGTTCCAGTTCCGCCCGGGGCCGCTGGCGATCCAGCATCAGGTTCTCAGCCACGCTGCCACTGAACAGGAAGGTGTCCTGCAGCACCACGCCAAGCCGCTCCCGCAGGGTGGAGATTGAGAGGTCGCGGATGTCGATGCCATCGAGCAGGATCCGCCCCTGCTGCGGTTCATACAAGCGGCAGAGCAGCCGAATCACGGTGCTCTTGCCGGAGCCGGTGGGACCCACCAGGGCCACGTGTTCCCCCGGGCTGATCCGCAGGTTGAGGTGTTGCAGGATCGGCTCATCGGGCCGGTAGGAGAAGCACACGTCGTCGAACACCACCTCCCCCTGGCGGCGCCCCTGAGTCAGCAGCAGGGGCTGGGGCCGTTCCACAATCTCCTGCGGTTCATCCAGGAGTTCACCAATGCGCTCCACGGCCGTCAGGCCGCCCTGGATCTGGGTGAAGCGCTCCGCGAGCTGCCGCAGCGGATCAAACAGGCGCTGGGAATAGAGGATGAAGGTGGTCAGCACCCCGAGACCCATGGCCCCGGCGGTGACCAGGCTGCCGCCCACGGCCAGCACCAGGGCCACGGCGGCCAGGGCCACCCACTCCAGCAGGGCAGAGATGGTGCTGTCGTAAAAGATGGTGCCGTTCACCGCTTGGCGGTAGCGGGCATTGGTTTGGCCGAAGCGCTCACTGTTGTGGCGCTCGCGTCGAAACATCTGCACCACTTCCAGACCCTGCAGGCTCTCCTGCAGATCGGCATTGAGCTGGCTGAGCTCCTCACGCACGCGGTAGTTGGCGCGGCGGTAGCGCTGTTGCAGCGTGATCACCGTCCAGGTGAGTGGCAGCTGAAGGGCCAGCAGCAGCAAGCCGAGCCGCCATTCAATCGACAGCATCAAGCTGGCGATCACCACCAGGGTCACCAGATCAGCCAGCACGCCAATGGCACCGCTGCCGAACACTTCGGCCAGGGCATCCACATCACTGGTGAGGCGAGTGAGCAACTTGCCCACGGGCGTGCGGTCGTGGAAGCGCAGCGAAAGATCCAGGGCGTGGCGGAAGAGGTCCACCCGCAGCCGCGCGGTGAGGCGCTGGCCGATGCTCTGCACCAGGAAGCTTTGGCTGCCCTGCAGCGCCAGCCGCAGCAGCACCGCCACCAGCATCAAGCCGATCAGGCTGTGCATGGCCTGGGTGGTGGGCATGGCTTGGAGCCAGCCCCAGGCGTTCTCACCGCGCAGCACGGTGACCACCTGTCCCACAAGCAGGGGCTGAACAGCACCGGCTGCCGCCAACGGCACCAGCAGGGTGAGGGCTGTGGCCAGGCGGCGGCGATCGCGGCCCAGATAGGGCAGCAGCCGCCGCAGGCGGCGCAGATCGCTCATGGGGTGGCTCCCGTGTTCTCCATGGCCTGCACCAGGGCTTTGAGCTCGCCGCTGTCGAGCCGCAGGGCCAGGGGGTTGCCCACCAGGCGGGCGGTGCTGTGGAAGAGATCCTCGATCGCGATCAGGCCGTTGTCGCGCAGGGTGCGGCCGGTGGCCACCAGATCCACGATCGCCTCGGAAATGCCGGTGAGGGGCCCCAGCTCCACCGAGCCGGTGAGGTGGATCAGTTCAACGGGAAGGTCGAGCTGATCAAAAAACGTTTGGGCGGCGTGGGTGAACTTGCTGGCCACGCGGCAGTGGGCCGGCAGGTCGGCAGCGCGCCGGTAGGGGCTGCTCTCCTTCACCGCCACCGCCATGCGGCAGCCACCAAAGCCGAGGTCGAGCAGTTGGGCCACGGCCCGTTGCTGCTCCTGCAGCACGTCGTAACCCACCACGCCGAGCTGGGCCTGCCCGTAGGCCACATACACGGGCACGTCGCCATTGCGCACCAGCAGGGCCCGAGCCCGCCCGCAGGCGCTGGGCAGCATCAGCTGGCGGTTGTCTTTGGCGGTGATGGCGCTGAAGTCGAGCCCGGCTGCCTGGAAGCGCGCCACGGAGTCCTTGAGCAGGGCTCCCTTGGGCAGGGCGACGGTCAGCATGGGGAAATCCCGCTCCAGAGCGGGACTGTAACGAGCTGCCGCACACTGGGGTCAGAAGCGCTGCTGCGGTGGAGATCCTGAGGCTGCCCGTGCTGCGGGACAACTATGTGTTTGTGCTGGTGAACCGGGCTGAGGCCAGCGCTGCTGTGGTGGATCCGGCGGACGCTGCCCCGGTGATGGCCCTGCTGGAGCAGCAGGGGCTCAGCCTTCAGGTGGTGTTGCAGACCCACCACCACCGCGATCACATCGGCGGCACCCCCGAGCTTCTGCAGCGCTGGCCCGCGGCTGAGGTGTGGGCGGCGGCATCGGATCGGGCCCGCATTCCGTTTCAAACCCGCGGTTTGGCCGGTGGTGATCAGCTCGAGCTGTTTCACCGCCCCGTGCAGGTGCTCGCCATCCCAGGTCACACCAGTGACCACATCGCCTATTACCTGCCGCCTTGCGCGGATCAGAGCCCGGAGCTGTTTTGCGGCGACACCCTCTTCGCTGGAGGTTGTGGACGCATTTTTGAGGGCACCCCGGCTCAGATGCTGGCCTCACTGGATCAGTTGGCGGCGCTGCCTGCGGCCACGCGGGTCTGGTGTGCCCATGAGTACACCGAAGCGAATCTGCGCTTTGCGATCACGCAAGATCCCCACAACCAGGCGCTGCAGCAGCGCTATCGCGCTGTGAAAGCCCAGCGGGCCGCCGCTGAGGCCACGGTGCCCACCACCATCGCCATCGAGTTGGCCACCAACCCCTTTCTGCGCTGCCGGCAGCCAGCGTTGCAGCAGGCCAGTGGGGTGGATGAACCGGTGGCGGTGCTGGCGGAGATTCGTCGCCGTAAGGATGTGTTCTAACCCTGGCCGTCGATGATGGGGGCCCTTGAACCCTGTCCATGTCCAGCTCCAGCCTGGTGGCCGTTGAAACCGCTGCGGCCCCCGCACCGGTGGGGCCTTACAACCAGGCGGTGAAGGCCGGCGGCATGCTGTTCTGCTCCGGCCAGATTGCGCTGGATCCCGCCACCGCCCAGATGGTGGGTGGTGGTGATGTGGAGGCGGAAACCCATCAGGTGCTCGCCAACCTCAAGGCGGTGCTCAGCGCGGCTGGCTGCACGCCTCAGCAGGTGGTGCGCACCACGGTGTTCCTGGTGGATCTGGCCGACTTTGCCCGCGTGAATGCCATCTATGCCGACACCTTCGGCAGTGGTGTTGCCCCGGCGCGGGCCTGCGTGCAGGTGGCGGCTCTGCCGAAGGGGGCCAAGGTGGAGATCGATTGCATTGCTGTGCTGAACAGCTGAGCGCGCTTCAGTGGCCGCCCTCCCCATGGCTGGCCGGGTCGAGCGGCCCCAGCACCGCTTCGGCCAGCTCGGGGTGTGCCTGGCGGGCTTCAGCCAGCAGGCGGCTGAGGCTCGCCTGATCAATGCTGCGCCGCTCTCCCTGTTGCAGGGCTCGCAGCGAGATCCGAATCAGGGCTTCTTGGCTGTCCATGGCTCCGCTCTAGCGCCATTTCGGCAATTTGGCCGCACTGGTGGCTGATCAGCTCTCGGGCAGTGCACTGAGTTCCAGCCAGCGATCCTCACCGCTGCTGATCTGCTCGCACACCGCGGCCAGTTGCTGGGTCAGCTGTTCGAGCTCCCCATAGGCGGCCTGCGCCAGCTGTTGCTCCAGCTGCGCCTTGCACTCCTCCCACTGGGGCAACTGTTGTTCCAGAGCCGCCAGTTCGCGCTGCTCCTTGTAGCTGCGTTTGCGCGGTTTCTCCTGTTTGGGTTTGCTGCTCACCTCCTTCGCTGCGGCCGCTGCGGCCCGCTCGCTGCTGCGAGTGGTCTCTTGTTGTTGCTGCTGCTGCTGTTGGTCGAGCCACTCGCTGTAGTTGCCTTCGAAGCGCTCCAACACGCCCCCCGCTCGGAAGCAGAACAAACGATCCACCGTGCGATCGAGGAAATAGCGGTCGTGCGACACGATGATCACGCAGCCGCGGAAGTCCTCGATGTACTCCTCAAGCACCGCCAGGGTCTGGATGTCGAGGTCGTTGGTGGGTTCGTCGAGCAGCAGCACGTTGGGGGCGCCCATCAGCAGCCGGCAGAGGTGCAGGCGGCGGCGCTCTCCCCCTGAAAGGCGCGCCACAGGGCTGTGCTGCTGGGCGGGTGGAAACAGGAACCGCTCCAACAGTTGGGAGGCGGTCAGGTAATTGCCCTGACCCAGATCAATCCGCTCGGCGATCTCCTTGATCACATCGATCACCTTGAGGTCGTCGCTGAGCTCTTCGGAGTGTTGGTCGAAGCGACCAATCACCACGGTGTCGCCCCGCTGAACGCTGCCCCCATCCGGTTGCTGCCGCCCGCAGAGCAGATCCAGCAGGGTGGATTTGCCCATGCCATTGGGGCCGATGAAGCCCACCCGATCTTCGGGCGAAAAGCTGTAGCTGAAGTTGTCGATCAGACAGCGCTGCCCCACGTTGCGCTTCAGCCCCTCCACCTCGATCACGGTTTTGCCCAGGCGGCGTCCGGCGCTGGCCATCTCCACCTTGGCCTTGGGACCTTTAAAGCTCTGCTGCTGCATCTCGGCGATGCGCTGCAGCCTGGCTTTCTGTTTGGTGCTGCGCGCCTTAGGCCCCCGTTTGAGCCATTCCATCTCGCGGCGCATCACCGAGCGGTAGGCCCGCAAGCGCGCGGCATCGGCCACGGCCTCCTCATCTTTTTTGGTGAGATAGGCGGCGTAATTACCGGGATAGCGGCGCAGTTCACCGCCATCGAGCTCCACGATCGTGTCGGTGACCCGTTCCAGGAAATAGCGGTCGTGGGTGATCAGCACCAGGGCGCCGCTGAAGCGCTGCAGAAAGCCTTGCAACCATTCGGTGGCGAGGGCATCGAGGTGGTTGGTGGGCTCATCGAGGAGCAGGCCATCGGGTTCGGCCACCAGGGCTGACGCCAAGGCCAGTCGTTTGCGGTAGCCACCGGAGAGCTCCCCCACCTTGCGGTTGTGGTCGTTGATGCCAAGGCGGCTGAGCACTTCCTGGCACTGGCGTTCCAGTTCCCAGGCATTCAGCTCATCCATGCGGCTGCTGAGGCTGCTGAGCTCCCCCAGCAGGGCTCCGTTGTCGGGCTCCCGTTCCAGTTGGCGCGTGAGTCCTTCGTAGCGTTTGACCAGCTGCATCTTTTCGCCGCTGCCGGCGAATACCTGCTCGAGCACCGTGCGCTCGGGGTCGAGCGCTGGGTTCTGATCCACGTAGATCACGCGGCTGCGGGGATTCACCTGCACCGTGCCGCCCCCCGGTGGTTCCAGCCCCGCCATCACCCGCATTAAGGTGGATTTGCCCGAGCCGTTGGTGCCAATCAGCCCCAGCCGCTCCTTTGGGCCCACTTCAAGATTGACCGACTCCAGCAGGGTTTTGACGCCGAAGTCCTTGCTCACCTGCTGCAGGCTGATCAAGGCTGTGGAGACCGGTGCCCCCTGAGCCTCTCATGGGGCAGCCGTTTGCGAAGGGGGTAGCGCTCGAAGGCCACGCCGGCAATCAAGATCTGCTCTGGTTCCAGGGCTTGCCAACCCAGGCGCAGGAAGAGCGGCCGGCTCAGTTGGCTGGCTTCGGTGCGCAGCTCGCTGCAACCGCGCTGGCTGGCTTCGTGCTCGAGCGCCAGCAGCAGCTGTCGCCCTCGCCCCTGGCGGGCGGAACGGCCGCGGCAGTAGAGCAGAGCGACCCGTTCGGGTGGGTGCAGCACGGCGAAGGCCTCCAGGCCGTTGGCGCCGGGGCTCACCAGGCCAAACCCCTCGATCAAGGTGCGATCCAGCACTCCCGGCAGCAGGGCCAAGCTGGCCCAGGCCTCCACCTGCTCCGGGCTGTACAGCTCCACGGCCTGCTCCCGCACCGCGCTGGCATAGATGGAGCGCACTTCATCAAGGTCAGCCAGGCCCATGCGCCGCAGGGGAGGAAGGTTCATGCGCCTGGCTGACAGCTCGCCACCAGCAGGCGCAGCTGTTGGCGGCTGCCTCCATCGCAATAACGCTGGCGCAGCCCCACAAACAACTGCCAATGCTCCTGGGCCCTGTCTTGCAACTGCTGTTCCAGCTGCGGCATGCCCTGGTGCAGGTCGTGGCGGAGCAACGTTCTCAGCACCTCAAGATCCTGCAGGCCTCCAAGGCAATCCTGGAGCAGACGCAGGTCATCAATCCAGGCGCCGTAGTCAGGCCCATAGAACGCCCGGAAGCCATCGGCTTGATAGCGGCTGGCTTTGATTTGTTTGCGCAGTCCATGCAGAGCCTGCGCCTGGATGCGGTGATCCTCAACGCTCCAACCTGGATGCAACAGCAGGGTGCTCAGCTGCCGGAGTTGCAGATCAGGCAGCACCTCCAGCAGCGGCCGTGCCCCCAGGGCTGTGAAGCAGGCTTTGCTGAGCCAGTGCTCGCTGCGGCGTAGCCACTGGCGCAGGGCATCGCTGTGGAGTTGGGCCTGGGCCAACCGCTGGGCTTGTTTGCGCTGCCGTTCGAGGCGCTTGATGCAGCGCTTCAGTTGTTGGGCTTCGCTGTGATGCACGTGCGGCAGCAGCTGGCCGCTGAGCTGATCACACAACACATCAAGATCGCGCACGCGGCCGAAGCAGCGCCCCTGGCGAGCCACCTGCTGAGCTTTCAAGGCTTTGGGCAGCAGCATGGCTGCATCGGCCAGCTCCACGCAGGCCCGCAGCCGCCGCAGATTCACGCGCAGCTGATGCAGGGCTTCCGGATCATGCTGCTGCTTGAGCTTGCGCCGCTGTTGCCGGATTCGCCTCAGGCAGAGGCGCAACTGCTCAAGGCTTTGATCACCCCAGCGCAGAGGGGGCGAGTGCATGGTTGGCTGGCTTGCTCTTCTCATCTTGAACAGAAACCTGCCCCACGATTGGATCGCAGCAAAGCAATCGGTTCATGGGTTGGGTCATTGATCTGCTGGGTGTGGCCTTGGCTGCCCTTGTTCAGCTGCAAGGCGAGGAGCCCAAGTCTCCTCGGTTCCAAGGAGCGGCTGATGTTCCCTATCAGATCCCAGGGGATGGGCTGACGCCAATTGTGCAGTTGCGCACCGCCTCAGGTGAACAGCTGCGGTTGCTGATCGATACCGGCGCCTCCCGCTCGATGGTGAGTCAGGCCTTGGCGGATCGTTTGCAGCTGCAGACCACTCCGCTTGCGGCTTCAGCATTTGAATTAGCCGGTGCTGGGGATGATTGCCCCAGTGATCCGCCTCAGCGGGCCGAGTTGCCACGTTTGATGCTCGGTGATCTGCAGATCGAGGGGTTGGAGGTGTTGGTGATGCCGCGCCTTGGTGTGCCCCCTGGTAGCGATGGTGTGCTGGGGGCCTCGGCATTGCGCAGCATGCCGCTGTTGATTGATCCCAGCCGGCAACGGCTGCAGATCGGAGCCCATCTCCCGGCGGCGGGTGTTCCCAGTGGCGCACGCCGGCTCACGATGTTCTGGCGGGAGCACGTGCCATTGCTGCAGGCCCATGATCCCGCCGGACAGCGTTTTGATGCCTTGATCGATACCGGGGCGGAGGCGGTGTTTGTCTCCCACTCCTTGGCGTCATTGCTTCAGCCCCAGGGGGATGCTCGCCCGGTGCGGATCACAGGCTTTTGCGGTGAGGAACTGGCGCTTGAACAGAAAATGGCGGGCTTGACGATGGGAGGGATCAGCCTTTCTGAATCTGCTGTGATTCAGACCCGCAATCGGATCCTCAACGATCTTGCGGTGGAGGCGATCATTGGCCAGCCCTTCCTCAAAGGCCATCGCCAACTGTGGATGTTGAACGCATCACCACCGCGGTTGATCATGTGGTGATGCCCCGGGTTTGAAAATTAGGTCACGAGTTTTTTGATTAGGCCTTTTCAAACGGTGGCGTTGATGGTTATGTTGTCGGGGTAGATTCACTTCACTGGAATGCTCACTGGTAACGACCTTCTCACCAAGGTGCGGGAGCTTGGCGATGCAGGTAAGAGCGAGATCGTTCGCGCCTGTGGCTATGTCTCCAGCAAGAAAGACGGAGGTGAGCGGCTGAACTTCACAGCCTTCTACGAAGCTCTGCTCGAGGCCAAGGGCGTTGAGATCGGCGGTGCCACTGTTGGCAAAGGCGGTCGCAAGCTCAGCTATGTGGCCACCGTTCAGGGCAATGGCAACCTGCTGATTGGTAAGGCCTACACCGCCCTGCTCAACCTCAAGCCCGGCGATGAGTTTGAGATCAAGCTCGGCCGCAAGCAGGTGCGGCTCATTCCCGCCGGCGGCGTGGACGAGGAGGAGTGATCCCACCTGAGCCGGTCAACACCCGTTGCTGCGCAGATGTGCTGCACTGTTCTTGAGGGAGTTCACTGAGCTTCACGGTGGTGTAGCGACAGACCTCCCATGCAGCGCCCTGGGGCAACATCACAGCGATCAGCGGCCTGGTTGTGTTCCCTTGAGCGCCTCGGCGCCTGGGTGCTGGATCGGCCGCTGCCGCCCCCTCTGCAGGAACACCACTGCAATCACCTGCGCCCAGACCCTGTGCAGCGGGCGCTGACCAACGCATTGCAGCGCCACGGACTCCGGAGCTGCACGCTGGTGGAATGGCGCTGGAACTCAGAACGCGGCCGCGTCCAGGGTTGGCTCTGGCGCAACGGACTCCTGATGCGGTTCCAGTGGGAGCAACAGAGCGATCAACTACTGCTGCGACGCCAGTTGCGATGCGTCACGGCCAGCCGAACACACATCCTCGATCGGCCCAGCTCAAACAGCCAGTGACATTCAGGCAACCACCAGCTTGGGGGTGGACCACTTCAACCCGACGTCACTCGTCCACCGAGTAGCCCGCCTGCTGACACCAAAAGCCCCCCGGCAACGTCCGAGGGTCAAGAGTGAATCAACAGTCCAATGGCAACGGTTGGAGCAGGGTCCTTGGCTCAGAAGCTCAGGCTGATGCCTGTGCCGATGTGGTGCTGCCAGCCCGTACCCCAGCCATCACCTCCCTGGCTGCTGTAGATCGGTTTCCAATGGGCAAACACAACGACGGACTCAGCAAGGGGATATTCCAGTTCGATTTCCCCACCCCAGTCGGTTCGAAAGGGTAAACCTGAATAGGAACCGGGGCTGTAAAAGCGGGGGCCAGCAGAAAGCGTGATATTCAGCAAATCAATATTGAAGCCCAGCCCAAGCCAAGGGTCGGTGTAATTCCCTAGATACGTTCCTTCGCTCTCCCAGCCAGTTCTGTTCTCAACCGAAACGAACATGCCATCCACGATGGTCTCCAGACCGTCGCCCAGCGCAAAGTTCACATCACCATCACCCAGCGCCCAGATCGCCTGAACCCCAACTTCATTCTTCAGGCCAATAACGTCATCCCCCTGGTTGCCGGTGACGTAATACGGCCACCAGGTCAACGACAGCTCAACACGATCATTCGGTTGATAGCGGGCCTGCAGGTAGCCCTTCACATCGGTGCGGCGATAGGGGCTTCCATCCCCGTGCCCATGATCATGAACGGCCGCATGGCCATGACTGTCGTGATCCTCGTGCTCTTCATCCTCGTGATCGGCGTGGTCATGATCCGACTCCTGATGCCCGTCGTGGCCATCCCCCTCTTCATGGCTGTCGACATGAACACGACCATAGAAATGCTCGGCCTCACCCCACACCAAAGCTGGGCCGATCTGAGCTTCGATGGCAAAGCTGCCGCCCTTGTCCAGCCCCCACTCGAACACGGCCCCGAACAGCCCATCGATGGCGTAATGGCGCGGCTGCCCATCGAGGTTGTTTTCCAGCCCGGCGTGCCCCTCCAGCGTGAGCACCGGACGAATCCGGAACTCGCCAGGTAGAAGCTCCTCTCCACCTGCAGCGCCATGGGACCAGGCCGCTTGCGGTCCACCAACTGCAGCGAGAGCTGCCATGACTGCAACGACCGTCGTACGTGTTCTCATCGGATTGCAGACCATTGTTGTTGCAGTGACGCTGCTGTCTGCTGATCACAGCGACCACCTTGGGCCGTCACGAACGTGCAGACATTGGCGGTGGCGGTTTGGATCAGCGATTTCCCTGGAGCCTGCCCATCGGCATACAGGGGCTGCTTGGCGATGGGGACCCCACTCACCGAACTGATGCGGCGCAGTGTTTTAGAGGGCGGTAGCGCCTCGGCAAAGATCGCTTTCGTCCCCGATTGGCGAATTGCCCGACTGATCGCTGCGAGGCTGGAGGGTCTCAGGGTTCCGCCTGATGCATAGGCATCGATCACCGGCAGTTCTCGAATGCCGAAACGGCGTGCAAAAGCCGAGAAGGCTTTGTGCTCACTCACCAGAACGCGCTGAGCTGCGGGCACCGTCTGCAGTTGCTTGGCGCTCCAACTCCCCAGCTGCTTCAACACCGCCTGCATGGCCTGGGCGCGCCGCTGCAGTGCTCCAGCCTGCGCTGCCCCAAGAACAGGCTGAAGTGCCGCCGCGCTCTCCTGCACCATCGCACTGGTCAAGGCAGGGTCATGCCACACATGCGGATCCAGGGCTTTGTTGCGCGGGACGGCCCGCTCCGCCACCGCCACAACAGGTGCTTTGACGCGGATCCGCTTGATCGCTGGGGTGAGGTTGTAGCCGTTCACCAGCACCAGAGCGGCGTTGCTCAAGGCCTGGCGATCGGAGCCACGCAGGGCCATGCCATGGGGATCAGCGCCGGGCGGGATCAGGCAGGTCACGCGTGCGGCGCCCTGCGCGAGCGAACGGGTGACGTCACAGAGCACGCCATCCACCGCCACCACGGACGGCGGTGGAGCAGCAGCCAGAAGAAACCCGATCAGCGCAGCCGAACCCGACACCAGCACCTCAAAACTGGCTGAACGATAACGGTTCTCAGTTGCGAGTGTGGATTTGTGCGCCCTGGGCGATCAGGCCATGGTGCAGCTGGCAAGTGAGCACGAGGATGCACGCGGCTCCGGCGTGGCACTGAGACGCGCAGCGGGAACCACGAGGAGAAGACGCCATCGCAACCCTGCACGCGTACGCCCTTAGCAAAAAGCCAGAGCGGATTGCTGGAGCTCCCCTACGAACTGATCGTCGATACCACCACCATTCAGATCGAAGCCAACAGCAAAGAGGCGTTGGAATCTGGGGCACCTGAGGCGGTGCATGCGGAATGTCGACCTGCCCACGATTGAGCGAAGACTGTTGGAGCAGGGGGCTGCTGTCAGCGTTGCTTCTGGATCTGCTCGGGTGGGGTGTCAGCCATCGGTGGCTCCTCCCTGGGTTGATGCCTGCAGCAATGCCATTCCAGCAGGGCTTGTGCAATCGGTATTTGTATTCATCCCATATATGCTGGCTACATCGGTATACCTTGTTCGACGTACGGCCTTCCGCCCGTGACACCTTCTAGATCTTCGTCGGCAACGACAGTCTCGACATCGGCTGCGGCTTTGCGCAGTTCCTGCAGGGTGGAATCAGTGTTGATTGTTTCCAAGCAGGCTCTTGGTTCCAGTTCTGGCATTGTTTGAGGCTCAGCACAGGTGTGACACATCTACTATGGCTCAACCATCGGCTGTAGTCACGCCCATCTGAATTCTTCACCGGGTGAGCGGAACGCCTCACCAATCTGCTGGAACCACACACCAAAAACCCCCGAGCAATGCCCGAGGGTCAAGGGTGAATCAACATTCCAATGGCAATGATCAGTTGAAGCTGCTGGCGTTGGCACCTGGGGCCGAACGTTCCAGGTGTGGGTCTGTGGCTTCTCCTGGGGCACCTGTGGCGGTGCAAGCGGAGTGTCGATCAGTCCGGCGTCCGTGGCGAGGCGGCGGGTGATGCCCTTCCTCGTTGTGCGCGGCTGAACGACCTGCCCACGCTTGGGTGAAGACTGTTGGAGCAGGGGCCTGCAGTCAGCGTTGCTTCTGGTGGTTCTCCGGTGGGATATCAGCCATAGGTGGCGCCTCCCCGGGTCGATGCACACAGATTCGCTCCGCTACCTGGGCTGCGGCAATCCGTGTTGACGCGCATTGCCCTGGGGTTCGAACCGGCGCAGTTTGGATGATTTGAGCGTGCTGTCTGTCAGCTGATGGGGGCAGACCATGATCCTCTTCAGTTTCCGTCGATCTCCCGCGCCTTTTGACGCTGTACTTGCGGGGTAATGCTCTTGATTTTTGGGTCAGGCTGGGCGCTGGGAGGCCAGGTAGGCCTCATGGGTGAGTCCAGTGAAACCCGGTCCGAGGCAGCACAAGGCCCCTCCGGGGCAGAGGAGCGGCGATCGCACAATCCTGAAGAGGAGACGGGCATCCAGCTCAGCCCTTGTCCTTCCAGATGCGCTCAAGCGAGCGTCGGAATTCCCGCTCACTGAGGGGTCGTGGCAGCCGTTGCCGCCGCAGGGTGCTGCCGATCCACCAGATCTGCAGGCCGCCGAAGACCAGAGTGAAAAGCCCGAGCTGCACGTAGCCCCAGTTCAGCTGCTCCATGACCCCCAGACCACGGGGCTGGTGAGGTGCTGCAGGAATCGTGGCAGCTGTTGATGGCGCATGCTCAAGACAGCCATGGTGAACACCATGTTCGCGAGCGGGAGTCCGTGCCCGGAACGTTACGACGTGTGCGCAAAACGGCGCTGCATCATCACTATGTAGCGACTTGAACGACGCAGCAGGTCGTGCAGGTGGATGATTCTCCTGTAGCTACTGCTACCAAGACGTTCACCCCGCTCCCGCGGGGCGCAGTTCGATCCAGGCCATGGAACGGGGACCTGGACTTACCTGTGGATCACGACCATGACCCTCACCTATCGCGGCCAGAAGTACGAGCAGAACAAGCAG
>JAYKIT010000150.1:0-3809 GCA_035285765.1 Synechococcus sp.
CCGGCAATTGATAGGATTTGACGCTCTGTCGTGCGTAAGCAAATCCGGTTCTCATGACCCAGGTGACCGTTGGCGAAAACGAAGGAATTGAATCGGCGCTGCGCCGCTTCAAGCGCCAGGTGTCCAAGGCCGGGATCTTTGCCGACCTGAAGCGCCTGCGCCACCACGAAACCCCTGTGGAGAAGTACAAGCGCAAGGCCCAGCAGCGCCGTCGCCGCCGCTGATCCAGAAGGAAACGTTTTATGGCGCTGCCCTGCGGGTGGCGCTTTTTTATGGCTGCGGGCACACAATGGTTGTATCCCAATCAGGAGGTCCCGATGGCCAACCTGTTCCGAACGGCGCAAGCCTGGTGGGGGGAAGCACTGGCCCATGCCTTCGGCAACCCCCGCGAAGAAAAAGCCCATCAGCCCCCCCATGTGGGGCCGCAACCCTTCCGCCACCACCCCCACAAAGACGGCCATTGAAGGTTTCATTGCACTCCCTGCCCATGGCTGTTGCCATGGGCTTTTTGATGGCTGGCCCCGCTGCGCCCCTGCACGCTGAGGTGCTGGAGCAACGCGTGATCTATGACCAGGACCCCTGGGATCCGCAAAGCAGACTCGAAGTGGGGGACTGCCAACGCGGCAGCGATGGATCCATCACCTGCGACACCCGCCCGCAGGGCCAGGTGTGGGTGGAAAGCGTGGAAAACGGCAGAAATTAAGGGGATGCAACGCCACGATCAAGGCCGCGATAGGTGAGGGCCTCCGCCAGATGGCTCACCTCCACGCGGGTGGAAGCCTCCAAATCCGCCGCCGTACGGGCCACCGTGAACACAGCCGCCTGAGCACGGCTGCTGAGACCAAGCCCTGGCTGCAGCTGCCGCCACCAGGTTTGGGCCGCTGCACTGGCCTGCAGCAAGGGTTGCAACTGTTCAAACGCCAAAGCACCGTTCGGCGCCCCCCCGGGGTTACGGGCCGCCATCCGCTGGCGCGCCCGCTGCACCCGCTCAGCCACTTGAGCCGTACTTTCGCTGGGCTCAGCAGCTGGGGCCGGCTGAAGCAGTTGGGCTTGCGCTGAACTGAGCACCACCTGCAGCGGAATGCGATCGAGCAGCGGCCCCGACAACCGCCCCCAGTACTGGCGGCGACGCTGTTCACCACAACGGCAGCCCCGCTGGGGATCGCCCCACCAGCCACAGGGACACGGGTTGGTGGCAGCCACCAACTGCACACGGGCCGGCAAGCGCAGCAGCTGCCGCGCCCGGGCCAGTTGAATCTCACCCTGCTCCAGCGGCTGGCGCAATTGATCCAGCACCGCCGGCTTGAACTCAGCCAGCTCATCGAGAAAGAGCACGCCGTGGTGCGCCAGCGACACTTCCCCTGGCCTGGGGCCACTGCCACCTCCCACCAAGGCTGCAGCACTGCAGCCGTGATGGGGCATGCGCAGCGGTGGCGCGCGCAACAGCCCGGAACCGGCAGGCCTTAACCCTGCCAACGCATGGATTTGGCTAATGAGCAACGCCTGGCGAGGCGTGAGCGGCGGCAGCAACCCCGGCAAACAACGGGCCAACAATGTTTTGCCGCAGCCAGGGGGACCAATCAGCAGCAGGTGATGGGCTCCGGCCGCCGCCAGCTCCAGGCTGCGGCGGCCATGGCGCTGCCCGCACACCGCCGCCAGATCAGGCATGGGCGGCAACGGTGGCTCGGGGGGAGCTGGGGGAAGAGGCGACCAGGGGCCAGCGCCTTGCAAGGCACGCACCGCCGTGGACAAGCCATCAGCCGCCCACACCGGCAACGCCTCCACCAGACGGGCCTCGGCCGCATTGGCCTGCGGCACCAGCAGCGCCTTGGCACCGGCCTGGGCCGCGGCCGCCGCCACAGCGAGCACCCCATGCACCGGCAACAAACGGCCATCCAGAGCCAGCTCACCAATGGCCCAGATCCCCTGCAGCTGCTGCTGGGCCAGCTGAGTGCTGGCCACCAGCAGGGCCAGGGCCAGCGGCAGATCAAACCCAGCCCCCTGCTTGGGGAGATCCGCAGGTGCCAAGTTCGCCACCACACGGGTTTGCGGCACGCGAAAACCGCTATTGCGCAGTGCTGAGCGCAGCCGCTCTCTGGCATCACGGCCGCTGGCATCGGCCAAACCCACCAGTTGCATCAACGGCAACCCAGGGGCGAGATCCACCTCCACACACACCGGTTGAGCTTCAAGCCCGCAGAGAGCGGCGGTGCAGCAATGGGCCAGCACAGGTGGCAGGCAGCTAGCGCTCAGTACTCCCCGCTGAGCTCAGCTGTTGCGGCGGTTTTGCAGGCGGTAACGCAGGCGCTCGAGGCGCCGGATCGAGGCCTCGGTGTAATCGTGCAGCTCTGCGCGGGTGCGCTCATCCAGGCAAGGCTCGTGCTGATCCATCAGATCCGCCAGGCGATTGACCGCCTGCAGCAGATCAAGGCCGGCATCTTGAAAGCCGGGATCGAGGCGCTTGCGAATCGGACCGCGGCGCCGCTGTGCGAGCTCATCGAGAAACTGCCGATGCAGCATGGGCCGGGGCCGAAGCAAGAGAAATTCCGTAGCACATTGAAGCGCTTCTCAGCGCCAAAGAACACCTGTGACGCCCTGAAAACCGACCACCCCTCACACACCTGGCGGCTGGGCCAACCCGCTGGGCATGGCAGCCGGCTGCTCTTGCACCTCAGGGCAAGGCAGCGGCAAGGGCCCCTGGGGGCACGTGGGTGCCAACGCCCCACACACCGCAGTGGAGGCGGCAGCGGCCGCCGACACCAGAGGCATCAAGCAGAGGGCCATGGGCGGCAAAGGCTCTGAGTTCAACCTAGAAACAGCAAGGCCGCACCCCCAACAACTCCATGAGCAGCGACGGCAACGACACGATCTTCGGGCGCATCCTGCGCGGTGAGATCCCTTGCGATGAGGTGTACAGCGATGAACGCTGCCTGGCCTTCCGCGATGTAGCTCCCCAGGCCCCAGTGCACGTGCTGGTGATTCCCAGACAAGCCATCGAAAGTCTGCGCTCAGCAAGCGACAGCGATGAGGCCCTGCTGGGCCACCTGCTGCTGGTGGCCGCCAAGGCGGCCAAGCAGGAGGGGCTGGAGGACTGGCGCACGGTGATCAACAGCGGCGCCGGTGCCGGGCAAACCGTGTTTCACCTGCATGTGCACGTGATTGGTGGGCGTCCGCTGGCTTGGCCTCCCGGATAAGCCTTTCTGTAGCGAGAATGGCCGGCATGACAGCGACCCCCCTCGCCGGCGCCGGCCCCCTGCAGAACCTGCGCCAACAGCTCACCAAGCTGCGCCATCTGGCCCAACCGTTTTTCCTTCCCCTGGATCAAGCCAGTGGCTGGCAGTTCATCTGGCTGCTGGTGTCGCTGCTGTTCTGCGTCGGGGGGGTTGTGCTGGCCGCGCTGACCGGCTTGATGCGCAGCCTCGAGACCCTGCAACCGGTTCTCACAGAGAAGTACTTCGGCGGGGTTGCCGGCACGCTGCACACGATCTGGTCGAGCTGGTGGGGCCTGGCCTTTGTGGCCCTCTTCCTTGTGGGAGCAGCCAGCTTTGTGAGCTTCCGCCAGCAGCTCCGCGGCCGTCGCTGGCTGCATTGGCTGCTGCTGGCTGGAATTGTGCTGATGCTGTTGGCGGTGAATGGCATCAATGCCGGCATCGGCTTCATCGCCCGAGACCTCACCAACTCCCTGGTGGCGAAGCAAGAAGACGGCTTCTATCGCATCTTGATCGTTTACGCCTGCTGCTTTGTGGTGGCTCTGCCGATCCGCGTGTCGCAGATTTTCTTCACCTACAAGCTCGGCATCATCTGGCGCG
>JAYKIT010000151.1:0-22336 GCA_035285765.1 Synechococcus sp.
ATGATCCACCTTCCGGACCACCACCCCAACCGAGCGGCATGCAGGACAAACTTCAACTGATGATTCCTGGCCCCACACCGGTGCCGGAGCGCGTGCTGCTGGCGATGGCGCGGCACCCCATCGGCCATCGCAGCGCCGACTTCCAGCAGGTGGTGGCCCGCACCACCGAACAGCTGCAGTGGTTGCACCAAACCAAGGGTCACGTGCTGGTGCTTGCCGGCAGTGGCACTGCGGCCATGGAAGCCGGAATCATCAACGTGCTCAGCCGCGGCGACAAGGTGCTCTGCGGCGACAACGGCAAGTTCGGTGAGCGCTGGGTGAAAGTGGCCAAGGCCTACGGCCTGGATGTGGAGGTGGTGAAGGCCGAATGGGGCCAGCCGCTGGATCCCGAGGCCTTCCGCGCGGCCCTCGAGGCCGACACGGCCAAGGCGATCAAGGCTGTGATCCTCACCCACTCGGAAACCTCCACCGGGGTGATCAACGATCTGGAAACGATCAACCGCCACGTGAAGGCCCATGGCGAGGCCCTGATCGTTGTGGATGCCGTCACCAGCCTGGGCGCCTGCTCGGTGCCGGTGGAGGCCTGGGGCCTGGATGTGGTGTGCTCCGGCTCCCAAAAGGGCTACATGATTCCGCCTGGCCTGGCCTTCGTGGCCATGAGCGAGCGGGCCTGGGCCGCGCAGAAGCGCTCGGATCTGCCGAAGTTCTATCTGGATCTGGAGCGCTACCGCAAAGCCGCCGATGGCAACAGCAACCCCTTCACTCCAGCGGTGAACCTGTACTTCGCGCTGGAAGCCTCGCTCGAGATGATGCAATCCGAGGGGCTTGAGGCGATCTTCGCCCGCCACGACCGCCATCGCCGCGCCAGCGCCGCTGCGATGAACGCCCTGGGGCTGCCCCTGTTTGCTGCCGAAGGCTGCGGTAGCCCGGCGATCACCGCCGTGGCCCCTGGTTTCGATGCTGAAGCCCTGCGCAAGGTGGTCAAGAGCCGCTACGACATCCTGCTGGCCGGTGGTCAAGACCACCTCAAAGGCAAGGTGTTCCGCATCGGCCATCTGGGCTTCGTGTGCGACCGCGATGTGCTCACCGCCGTGGCCGCCATCGAAGGAGGCCTGGTGGAGCTGGGCCATGCGCCGGCGCAACCCGGTGCCGGTGTGGCAGCAGCAGCAGCGGCACTGCAGGGCTGAAGGGGTTACAGCGAGCTGGACTCTGCCTAGCGTGATGGGGGTCAGACCTTGCATCCCCCATGCGTCGCCCCGCCCTTCTGCTTGGCTCCGGCCTACTGGCCCTCGGGCTGGCTGCCTGCCAGCCCAAGCCATCGCCTGAGCAGGCTGAACAACAGGCTGAAAGCACCGTTTGCGCCAATTTGGAAGCGGTGGGCCAAGCCCTTGAGGCGGTGGGTGAACTCACCCCCACCTCCACCGTGGGCGAAGCCCTGAAAGCCCGCACCAACCTCAATGCCGCCCTGGCGAAGCTGAATCAATCTGAGGAGGCCCTGCAGAAATTGCGCGTCAAGGAACTGCAAACCCAGGCCAAGGCCTTTGAAGCGGAAGTGAAGAAGGTGACCCAGCAGAAGAACGCCACCCTGGAGGAAGCCGCCAAGGAACTGCAGGGCAAGCTGGAACCGGTGCTGGCCGCCCGCCGCGCCGCCCTGGCCGAGGTGAACTGCACGGTTGAACAGCCAGCCGCCAAGGCAGGCAACAGCGAGCAGTAATCGCTTGCGCCACAGCCCCGAGACCAGCTCGGGGCTGTTTGCTAAATTAATTTTATGCGGGTGTAATTCAGTGGTAGAATGTCAGCTTCCCAAGCTGAACGTCGCCGGTTCGAATCCGGTCACCCGCTTGAAAAAAATCTGAATCAACACTCAGGTTTCAAAGCCATTCATCGTTGTCCTTGGTGGCGATCAGCGGCGCCAGCCACCACTGATCAGCCCCTGGATCTCCTGATCAGACGCGCTTACGAATCAACCCCAGCACCTGGGGACCATGGGCCTTGACACGGCGCTCACAATCGAGCCCTTTGAGAATCACCAAACCCGACTCCACCACATCACCATCGGCCGCCAGCTGACGCGCCCGAGCAAAGAACTTCTCGGCCTTGCGCAGCAACTGCTGACGCTCATCCTTCGGGCTCCCGTTTGCCACACCACCGGCTTTCACAAGCTGCGGTAGGGGCTTCATTTGTAATCCTGTCGACATCAATAGAAGACTTCAACGCCTCTGACGTATCTCAAGATTGACAAATCGCGGGCATAAATGCAAATCGTTCGGCGTTCAGGTGCCCGGCTCTTCGCGATTCTCGCCAAGTGCCGCAATCCGGCGACGCAGATCGCTGATGCGCTGCTGGTCACCCTGACCCACCGCAACGGCGAGGGCAAACTCGAGCTTTTCAATCTGATGATCGCTCTCCACAAAGGCCCTGGTAGCGCTCAATGGCGTGAAGGGGCAGCTCTGGGGATGGCTGGTGGAAGCGAGAGATGCCATGGTTCGCTTTCTTTTCATTGTGGCACCCACATCCGGTGACGCAGCACACAAGCCGCGGTTTCACGTCATGGTTTCCACATCTTTTCGCATTTTTTAACGAGGCCCGGCGGCCAGCCGCACCCCGCAGCGGCAGGCTCATCCAGCGCTCTGGCGATGGGGCAGTTGGCTGAGCGTGTACAGGTACGACGGCTGACCGTGCTCCACCTGCAGAAAGCTGCGCTGACGCAGGGCCGGCTTCAGCACCGGATAAAACTCCGCCACGGTGAGGGTGGCCGCGGTTTCCAGCGGGCTCACAAACCCCTCGCGCGGCAGCTGCTGCTGACGCAGGTGCTCCACCTGGGCGCGGCTCACGGCAAACATCCCGGCATGGGGATTGCTGGGCCGATCAAAACTCAACGGCTGCCCAGCCGCGGTCTGCAGCTGCAGCACATCATCGGCGGGCTCAAACGGGGGCTGCACCAGCCCCGGCCGCAGGGGACCATCGGGCAACAACTGGCCCAGGGAGCGGCGCTGCACCGGCTCGATGCGATGGGGCATCAACACCGCTTCGCTCCGGGTCTGCTGCAGAAACCAATCGAGCTTGTCAAAGGTCTGCAAATCCAACAGCACCAGATCGTCTTCGAGATACACCGAGAGATCCACCGGCTGGGGGTGGTGGATCAGGTGATCGCGAGCGGCGAGCGGCAATTGGCGCGGATCCTCCAACGCAAACGACTGCACCTGGATCGCCCCGGCGAAACACTGCAGCACCTCGCTGAGGGCATGGTGCCCATCGGTGCACACCACCAGCTCCAGCTCCAGCGCCCGGGCATGGGTTCGCCCCGGCAGCGATTCGATGCAGCGCTGATGAATGTTGAGCATCAGATCGCGGGGCTGCCGCCGCTGGCTCAGCAGGCTGGCAATGCAGCGCCCCACCGCCAGGCTGCGGGTCATCGCCGTGGTGCTGCTCCGGGTTGAAGCCAACCCGGTGGCCTGGTCCGACGGCCGGTAATAGTGCGGAATGCAGACGCGCACCGTGAGTGGGGGAGCCGTTATCAACGGTTTCTGCCAACCATTGGCCTGATTGTGTCCGGGACCGTGGTGGTCTTCAACGGGCCTGTACACAGGGCAACTGCCCCAGGCGAGTGGTGTATCCAGCGGAAAGATGGTGCCGGCGCATGCGCCAATCAGGCTGCAACGCGGCCACCGCCCAGTGCAGCGTACCGGCCCCATAGCGACGATTGAGCCCATCCACCGTTTGCATCAAGCGCTCACGGCGCTGCAGCTCAGCCGCAGACCTGGGCTGCAGCAAGTGCTGTTGCACCTGCTCCTGGGGCTGCAGCTGCTGCAGCAGCACACCCGCTTTGCGAAAGGCGCAGCCAGGGCGATACAAGCCATCCACCAGGGGCAGGGCCGCCTGCAACAGCACGCCGGTGTCCTGGCTGGCGAGGGGCAAACCAACCGTGGCGCTGTTGGCGTAAAACCCGGCCGTGAACGGACTGGTGCGCACGAACACCGTGAGCCGAGCGGCACACTGGCGCTGCCGGCGCAACTTCTCAGCGCCGCGCACCACATGGGTGGCCACCGCGGCGCGCAAGGCCTGGCGATCCAGCACTGGCGCACCAAAACTGCGGCTGCAACAGGTTTCCTGCCGGGGCGCGGCCACGCTCTGCAGCGGCAGGCAGCTGATGCCCTGCAGCTCCTGCTGCAGGCGCAAGCCCACCACACCCCAACCCTGGCGAATCAGGGCGGGATTGGCACGGGCCAGATCCAGGGCACTACTGAGCCCCCGCAGCCGGCACCAGCGCGCCAGGCGACGACCCACCCCCCAAAGGTCCTCCACAGCCACCGCCGCCAGATGTTGCTCGAGCTGGGGATCATCCACGAGATTGCAAACCCCCACCCGCCAGGGATCCTGTTTGGCCAGGCGATTGGCCACTTTGGCCAACACCTTCGAGCGGGCCAAACCCACGGCAATGGGCACACCGAGCTGCTGGCGCACCGCAACCCGCAGCTGCGCCGCCCAACGCTGGCGCTCCCCCGGCGGCAGCGCCGGCAAGCGGGCAAAGGCCTCATCAATGGAATACACCTCCAGCTCCGGCACCCAGCAGGCCAGCAGCGCCATCACCCGCCGACTCATGTCGCCATAGAGGGTGTAGTTGGAACTGCGCACCACCACATCAAGGCGCCGCAGCTGATCCGCCACCTGGAAGTAGGGGGCCCCCATGGCGATGCCCAGCTGGCGAGCCTCCCGGCTGCGGGCCACGATGCAGCCATCGTTGTTGGAGAGCACCACCAGCGGCCGGCCGATCAAGGCCGGATCAAACGCCTGCTCGCAGGCGGCATAGAAGTTGTTGCAATCAATCAGGGCCAGCACCGCCGCCATGGAAACCGCCGCCGCTCAGAGGGCGTGGATCACATGGGTGGCCACACCCCAGATCTGCAGTTCAAGCCCAGCCTCCAGCTCCAGCGGTGGATAACCGGGATGGGCCGCCTGCAGGCGCAAGCGGCCGCCATGGCGCTCCAGGCGCTTGAGCGTGAAGGCGCCATCCAGCACCGCCACCACCACCCGGCCAGGCCGAGGCTGCAGGCTGCGATCCACCAGCAGCAGATCGCCGTGATGGATGCCGGCGGCCAGCATCGAATCACCGCTCACCCGCAGCAGGAAGGTGCTGAGCGGATGGGGAATCAGCTGGGCATTGAGATCAACGCCAGCCTCGAGATAGTCATCGGCTGGGCTGGGGAAACCGGCCGCAACGACAGCCATGCCATCAGTACAGATGTACTGATTTTAGGCGGCCTCGGCCTCGGCGTCCGCCGACGTGGCCAACAGCTCACGGCAATCATTCAGCAGGGTTTCCACCGTCTGCAGTGAAGCCAGTTCCTGGGGGTGGGGCGCCAGTTGGTGCTGCACCTGCAACTCCAGCGCAGCAAGCCGCTGCTCCAACTTCACGAGCCGCTGCGAGAGGGTGGCCAGGGTTTCGGCCAAGCCCTCGGTGCTGCGGGTGATGCGAAAGGAGAGCGGTTCCACGAACGGCCGGTGCGGCATGGCCGGATCACAACACAGGCAACCGCCAGGCTCAAGGGCAAAACCGGAAACCCCCTCTGGACAGACCCGAGCCAATCGATAGCTTGGGCCCAGAACCTAAAGGCAATCAGTCGATGGCACTGCGACAGGCACAACTGGCAAGCGCACTGCTGATCGCCCTGGCTGCAATGCCCGCACAAGCCAATGAGGTGGGCCGCAAGGGCGCTGAGGTGTACTGCTTCATGCGCGAGAGCGGCAACCCCCACAACGTGAGCTGGGAAGCGGCCTATGCCCGCATCAAGCGCCAGGGCAGCGGCTTGTTCAAAACATCACCGAAACATGCCGCGGTGCTGATCACCGAAACCGTGGTGAGCGACCGCAAAAGCTTCGGGGGCTGCGGCAAGTATCTGGGAGCCCTCTACAACGGGGCCCAAAACGCTGGCAAGGAGATCGATACCGACCTGAGCAGCGGATCCGACAGCAACGCATCCGATCGCTACAGCTACTGAACCAGCCATGGGCAAGGGGCGGCGCACGGCGGCCATCACCACAGCGTTGGCCCTGCTGATGCTGGCGGGCTGCAGCAGCCCCACCCCGGAGGTGGAGAGCTGCCTGGCGGATGTGGAGGCCAGCGCCCTGGGACGGGCCCTGAGCCACTGCAACCGAGTGGTGGCAGCCCATCCTCAGGATCCACGGCCGCTGAACGATCGCTTCTTGCTGCACACGCTGCTGCAGAACAAGGCAGCCGCCTGCCGTGACATCCGCGAAGCCGATCGGCTCCTGCGCCTGGGCAGCAGTGGCCGTGGTGACAGCGAGCTCGGCGATGAAATCCAGGTGCGCTTGGACAGCTGCCGCTAGGAGCCAACGAGCTCATCCAACATGCGGGCAAGGCTCTGCCGCTGCAGCTGACGCCGGCGGCGACCCAGCACCACCTCAATGCGATCGGCCTTGCTGAGAATCAGGCCATCCACCAGGGCATCAGCACCGCCGAGCTGCAACCAGTGGCAGGTCACAGTGCGCTGGGTGCCAAAACGATGGCAGCGGTCTTCAGCTTGCTCAGCGTCACCGGGAGTCCAAGGGCGCTCCAACAGGATCACGTGGGCAGCCCGCTGCAGTCCCAGACCCACGCCGGCCACCCCATAGGTGGCGAGCAACAGATCCACCTCACCACGCTGAAAACACTCCAGCCGCCGCTGGCGCTCCGCTGGAGGCACCAAACCGCTGAGCAGCTCGCCGCCGGCAAAGCGCTGCAGCTGCAGTAACGGCGCGCGAAAACTGCTGAACACCACCACCGCCTCACCGGCCTCACGCAGGGATTGCAGGAGGTTGGTGAGCGCCGGCAGCTTGTGCTGGGCACCGAGCTGGCGCATGGCGGTGAGCAGGGCCAGGCGTTCGGCATCGGAGCGCACCAAACCGGCCGCTGCACGGGCGCGATAGCGGCTGAGCTGGCGCTGCAGGGCCAGATCAAAACGCTGCTGCAGGGCCGGGCTCAACGGCACAGCATGAAAGCGGCGCAGCTTGGGCGGCAGATCGAGGCAATCACGCTTGCGGCGATGCAACAGCTGGGGACGCACCAGCCGCTGCAGTTCCTCCAACCGGCTGGCCCCCTGGCAATCCCATACCTGCCGGCGCCCCGCCTGGCGCCAGTGACCATCGCAGAAGAGGGTTTCATAGGCACGCCGATCGCGCGCCAGGGGATGGCCGATCGCCATCAGCAGCGGCAGCAACTGCACCGGACGGCCATTTTTGAGCGGTGTGCCGGTGAGCAACCACACCGCACGCATGCGGGGATGACGGGCCAGACGCAACAACGCCCTGGTGCGCCTGGCCTGCAGGTTCTGGGCAAAGTGGGCCTCATCCACCACCAGCACCGCCGCACCAGGGGGAGGATCCTGCGGAATGCGCGCCCAGCTGATCAGGCTGGGGGCCAGTTCCAGCGCCATGGCCTCTCGGCGCCAGTGATCGTGCAACCCCACCGGGGCCACCACCAGCAAGCGCGCCTCACTGCAGCGCAACAAGGCACGGGCGGCCGCCAGGGTGGTGAGTGTTTTGCCAAGGCCCATCTCATCGGCGAGCACAGCGCCGCGGCGGGCCAACAACCAACGCACCCCAGCCCGCTGATGGGCCAGCAACTGGCGCCCATCGGCCAGGGGGTCCCGCAGGGCAGCGGCCGCAATCAGCTGCCGATGGGGAGGCAGCGGTGGCAAGGGCTGCTGCAGAGCAGCCAACCACTGCTGCAACTCCGGCTCGCACGCAAACCGCTCGCCAAACTGCTGCTGCAGGCGCAGGGCCGCTTCCAGCGGAAACACCCAACCGCCCTCCCGGGGCTGCCAGCTGCCGCGGGGGCGAATGCGGCGCAACTGAGCTGTGGTGACCGGATCAGGCGGACACCGAAACAGAACATCTCCGGCAGCAGTGAGAGAAAGACCGAAACTCACAGGCCGCTTAGACGAAATTCAATTTAAGCGCTCTGAGCGCTGCGGCAAGAGAGCAGATTTGAGCGATAAAAACTGCCATTTAGAACACATTGACAAGCGCAGAAATCCCCGCAAACTGATACCAAATCCGGAGGTTTCGGATGCACCAGAGCGATGCAGTGTTTCTCGAGGAACTCTGTCCCAAGCTCCGTATCCGACGTTGGCGTCAATCGCTTCACGACCATACCCAGCACACCTGCATCTATTGCGGCAACCCCTCGGAATCCATTGATCACGTGCTGCCCCGCGCCCGCGGCGGCCTCAGCGTGACCGAGAACTGCGTGCCCTCCTGCCTCGCCTGCAACGGGCACAAAAGTGATGCTGATGCCTTCCAGTGGTATCGCAGCCAGCGCTTTTACGATCCGCGCCGGGCCATGGCGATCCGGGCCTGGATGGATGGCGACCTGCGCCTGGCGGTGCGGCTGCTGCAATGGGCCACCCCAACCGAGACCGGCAATTCAAGAGCTCGCAACGGCACCCGCTCACGGCTGCAGACCGCCTGACGCGCTCAGCAGCAGAGGCTCAGCCATCACCAGACCTGGCAGGCCTCGGGACTGCTGTAGCGCAGGCACCACTGCTCCTGAAGCTCGGGCTGCTCCGGCAGCAGCAGGCCGGCCAGCACCAAAGCGGCCACGAGCACAGTGGCGCCCAGGCGCGCAGAAGACACACGCCAAGCGGACCGAGCACTGGCAGCAGAGGCGGAGATAATGGAGGAGCAGGCCACAGAACAGGTGTACTAGTGAATAATACAGGTGTACTCATGGCATCTGGGGTTGTCAACCCTCTGCCCGCCGATGGCCAGTTGTTGGTGGTGGGCGAGGGCTACAGCGGCGCTCGCCTGGCCCGGCAACTGCGGCAGCTGGGGGGCCGGGTGCTCACCACCCGGCGCACACCCCAACCGGACAGCGGGGCCTTGGCTTTCAACAGCGATGGGGGACCGTATCCGGACGCCCAGGCCCTGGCCGGCACCACCCATCTGCTCGTGACCGCAGCACCGGATCGCCAGGGCAACGACCCCTGCCTGGCCAGCCTGGAGCCGGTGTTGCGCCAACTCCCCCTGCAATGGGTGGGCTATCTGTCCACCACCGGGGTGTATGGCGATCAGCAGGGGGGCTGGGTGGACGAACACCACGACACCCCGATCAGCGCGCTGCAGGGGCGCAGCGCAGCCCGGCGACGCTGCGAACAGGCCTGGCTCGCCAGCGGCTGGCCGGTGCAGGTGTTCCGCCTGCCCGGGATCTACGGACCAGGGCGCAACCCCCTGAGCAGCCTGCGCCAAAGGGAGGCGCGCCTGGTGCACAAGCAGGGGCAGGTGTTCTGCCGCATTCATGTGGATGACATCGCCGGCGCCGTGCTGCATTGCATGGGGCTGCCGCCAGCGCAGCAACCAACCCTGGTGAACGTGGTGGACAACTGCCCGGCCCCCAGCAGCGAAGTGCTGGGCTATGCCGCCCATCTGCTGGGCTGCCCGCTGCCCGACTATCAACCCTTCGAGCGCATCGCTGCAGAGCTGAGTCCCATGGCCCTGAGCTTCTGGCGCGACAACCGCCGCGTGAGCAACCGGCGGCTCACCGAGGAGCTGGGATACCACCTGCTCTACCCCAGCTACCGCGAAGGACTGCAGGCCTGCCTCAACGAGGAGGCTGCTGCGCCGGATTGAGCTGCCCTTCGAGATCGTGCATCAAGCGATCCCAGCGCACTTCAAGCCAACCGCGCTGCAACCCGGTGGCCAAACCAAACAGCAACAGAGCCAAAAACAGAAGACGCAGCATGGTGTTTGTGGCGAACAGCGGGCGCAGGTCAGAAAGTGGACGATGGGATCATCCGCTCTTAACGGGCTGTCCCTTGAATCTCAGTTCAGAAACGCTTTGATCGATGGCTCGATATGAGTGCTTCAGCCGCAGTCAGCAGATCGAAGTCGATCTGCTGCCGCTCGCCAGAGAAGCGCTTGAAAGTCAGGGTTTCAAGGTGCGCTCAGCCCTTGGAGAATCCCTGAGCATGATCGACACACAGCCGGTGCGCCGGCTGCGCGAACGCGCCGTGGTGATTCTCGATCAAAACCGCACCCGCAGCGGCACCGCCGAACTGCAATGCGTGATCAGCAATGAAGCCATCAGCAGCGGCCCGGATTGCCGCTGCCGCTACGCCTTCGAGCACCTGCTGGGTTGCCTGCACAACGCTCCCTTCGTGGAGGTGGAAACCGCAGCGGCGTAGCGTCGGCTTGCATCCAGCACAACCCTGTGACCCGACTGGCTGTCGCCCTGGGGGATCCAGCCGGTATCGGCGCTGAAGTGGTGCTCAAGGCCATGGCCCTGCTGCAACGCCAGCATCCCGGCCTGGATCCGCTGCTGGTGGGCTGTCGCCACTGGCTGCAGAGCACCTACGAGCAGCTGCAGGCCTGCTGCAGCGCACCTCTGGCCAATCCGGCCGAGCTCAGCATGCTCGATCTGCCGCTGGAGAGCACGGTGCAACCGGGCACTGGCTCCAGCCGCAGCGGCGCCGCTGGCTTTGCCTGGCTCACGGCGGCGACAGAGGCCGTGCTGCAGGGCGACTGCCACGCCCTGGTGACGGCGCCGATCGCGAAACACTGGTGGCACCAGGCTGGCCACCACTACCCGGGGCAAACCGAACGCCTGGCCGAGCTGTGCGGCAGTAGCGACGCCGCCATGCTGTTCACCGCCCGCTCACCCCAGAGCGGCTGGCGCTTCAACACGCTGCTGGCCACCACCCACATCCCCCTGGCAGCGGTGCCCAACCAGCTCTCACCTGAGCTGCTGGAGCGGCGGCTTGGGCAGCTGCAACAGTTCTGCCAACGCTTTAAAACCAATCCAACCCTGCAGGTGGCTGGCCTCAACCCCCATGCCGGCGAAGCCGGCCAACTGGGGCACGAAGAGGTGGAGTGGATCTCACCACTGCTGCAGCGCCTCAGCCACGAAGGCTTCAACCTGTTGGGTCCGATTCCACCGGACACCTGCTGGATGGGGGCCGCCCAGGCCTGGCACGGGGGCGAGGGATCGGCTGACGCAGCCGATGGCTACCTGGCCTTGTATCACGATCAAGGCCTGATTCCCGTGAAACTACTGGGCTTCGACCAGGCGGTGAACACCACGCTGGGGCTGCCATTTCTGCGCACATCCCCAGATCACGGCACGGGTTTCGACCGAGCGGGTGCAGGGACAGCCCGCGCCGCCAGCATGCTGGCGGCGATGGAAACGGCGCTGGAACTGGGCTAGCTGGGGCGCAACAGCATCAGCACCTGGTTGTACTCAACGGGAGTACCGTTCTCCACCAAGATCTCCACCACTTCACCGGAGAGTTCAGACTCCAGCTCATTCATCAGCTTCATGGCTTCCAGGATGCAGATGGTCTGGCCATTGCTCACCTTGCTGCCCACCTCAACGAAGGGGGCCTCACCGGGGGCTGGGGCGCGGTAGAAGGTGCCCACCATGGGGGCCTTCACCTCCACCAGATCGCCGCGGGACGCAGCCGCTGCCGGCGGTGGAGCCGCTGCAGCCACCACCTCGGGCATCACCGGTGCGGCAGGCAGCGGTGCTGCGGCAGCCGGAGCCGACACCATCACCGCAGCCGGAGCGGGCATGTTGCGGCGCACCTCAAGCCGAAAATCATCACCCTCGAGCTTGAGCTCCTGGATATCGCTGCTGGAAAGAAATTCGAGCAGCTCGCGCAGTGCCTGTTGATCCATCTGCATCGCGATTCAGGACTCCCGACCGAGATAGCTGTCGGAACGAGTATCGATCTTGATCTTCTCGCCCACCGACAGGAACAGGGGAACCATCACCTGGGCACCGGTTTCAACAATGGCCGGCTTGGTGCCACCGGTGGCGGTATCGCCCTTCACGCCGGGATCGGTCTCAGTGATCTCCAGCACCACGGAATTGGGAAGCTCCACTTCAATGGGGTTGTCCTTCCAGGACACCACATTCACCTCCATGCCCTCCTTGAGGTATTTGCGCTGATCACCAATCTGCTTGGCGGTCAGGCGGGTTTCCTCGAAGGTGGCCATGTCCATAAAGACATAGTCATCACCCTCCATGTAGGTGTGCTGCAGGGTGGACTTCTCCAGCAATGCCGAGGCGACCATCTCGCCGGCCCGGAAGGTTTTCTCCACCACGTTGCCGCTCTGGGCCGACTTCAGCTTGGTGCGCACGAAGGCCGAACCCTTGCCCGGCTTCACATGGAGGAACTCCACCACACGCCAGACCTGGCCATCCAGCTCGATTGTGGTGCCGGTTCGGAAATCGTTGCTGGAGATCATTCCGGCGAATGAGGATTGAGGCGGATTGTACGGTGGGCTCCGCTACCAAACGGCCGGTTGTGCGCAGCGCCCTGATTCAGCAGCTGATGGCCCTGATGCTGGCTGTGAGCCTGCTGCTGCTGCCCACCTCAGCCGAGGCTGCCCTGCCCCCTGGCAATGCGGTCACCGATCCAGAAGCGATTCTGCGCGATGCCCTACCGGTGCAGCAGAGCGATCTGCGCGATCTCCAGCACCGTTTAGAAAGCACCAGCGACGACCTGCGCGCCCGCCGCTGGAGCAGCATCAAGAGCACCTGCGACCGCACGCAGCAACGCCTCGCACTGCGCTCCAGTGCCATCGTTGAGAGTTTTGACAACGCTGATCAAGCCCAGGCTGAATCCCTGCTGAACCAGTTGTCCAGTCAGCTCGATGAGCTCTGCAGCATCAGCAGCCAACAGGATCGTGAAGCCTTCCTGCAGCAGCGCCGTCAGGCCCTCGCCAGCATCGGCACACTCGAAGCCCTCACAGTGAAGAGCTTTCCCTTCGAGATTCCAGCTGAATTCGATGCCCTGCCCAGGCTGCTGGGCCGCGCCACCGTGGAGATCAGCACCACCCAGGGCGATCTCACCGCTGTGATCGATGGCTACAGCGCCCCGCTCACCGGTGGCGCCTTTGTGGATCTGGTGCAGCGGGGCTTCTACGACAAGCTGCCGTTCACCCGCGCCGAAGACTTTTACGTGTTGCAAACCGGTGATCCCGAGGGTTCAGCCGATGGATTTGTGGATCCGGGCAGCAAGCAACAGCGCCGGGTGCCCCTGGAAATCCTGGTGCCAGGCGATGCCTCGCCGATCTACAACATGACCTTCGAGGATCTGGGGTTGTTCAAGACCACCCCAACCTTGCCCTTCGCCACCCTGGGCACCCTGGGCTGGGCCCACTCCGATGAAGCCCTCGACGACGGCTCTTCCCAGTTCTTCTTCTTCCTCTATGAAGCGGAGCTCACACCAGCCGGCCTCAATCTGGTGGATGGCCGTTATGCCGCCTTTGGCTACGTGGTGGATGGCTTTGATGCGCTCAAGGAGATGGGCGTGAACGACCGGGTGATCAGCGCCAAGGTGATCGACGGAGCGGAGAACCTCAAGGCCCATGCCTGAGGGGCCAAGCCTCGCTGAACTGGGTGAAACAGCGCTGCTTGAGCGCCTGGCGGTGCATGCACCGCCGCAGCAATGGAACGATGACGCCGCCCTGCTGCCACCGCTGCAGGGTGAACGCTGGGTGATCAGCACCGATGCCCTGGTGGAAGGGGTGCACTTCTCAGCCGCCACCACCCCCGCCTGGAGCGTGGGCTGGCGAGCGGCGGCGGCCAACCTCTCAGATCTGGCCGCCATGGGCTGCCGCCGCGGCGGTGGATTCACCGTGGCCGTGGCGGCGCCCGGCTCCACACCGGTGCAGTGGCTGGAGCAGGTGTATGCCGGCATGGGCAGCGCCCTGAAGCAATTCGGCGGCCAGCTGCTGGGGGGTGACTGCAGTCGCAGCCATCAGATCATGCTGTCGATCACGGCCATCGGCAGCGTGGATCCGGCCCAGCTGATCCGCCGTGATGGCGGTCGCTGCGGTGATTGGCTGGTGGTGAGCGGCCCCCATGGGCTCAGCGGCCTGGGGTTGAAACTGCTGCAAGCCGCCGCTGGTCAACAGGAGCTGCCCCCTGAACTGCAGCACCTCGACCCGCCACTGCAACAGGCCGCCATCCGGGCCCATCAAGAGCCCCAACCACGCTTCGATGCCGTGGCCGCCCTGCAGGCCAGCCGCCCGGAAGGGATCCCCTGGCGGCTGGGGGGCACCGACAGCAGCGATGGCCTGCGCCGCAGCCTCGAATTGCTGGGGGAGGCCAGCGGCTGCCAGCCGGAACTCGATCCCGAGCTGCTGCCCCTGCCCCCCGCCGCACCCCACATCGAGGCAATGCAGCGGCTCTGCCTCGATGGCGGCGAAGACTTTGAACTGGTGCTTGCCCTGCCGGAAGCTTGGGCTCAGGCCTGGCTGGCGCTGCTGCCGGGCAGCCGCCGCATCGGCCAGCTGGGCGCCTGCGGCGGTCCCCCCTGCTGGGCCAACACAAAAAACCCCCTGCCCGCAGGCAGGGGGTTTGAGCACTTCATTTGAGCTGAAGCTGAATCAGGCCGCCCACTTCTGAGCCACGATCTCGGCGAGGTCCACCACGCGCTGGCTGTAGCCCCACTCGTTGTCGTACCAGGAGAGGATCTTCACCTGGTCGCCACCCATCACCTTGGTGAGCTCGGCGTCAACGATGGTGGATTCATCAGTACCGGCGTGGTCGGAGGAGACCAGGGGCAGCTCGGAGTACTTGATGATGCCCTTGTAAGCACCTTCGGAAGCGGCCTTGAGGCAAGCATTCACCTCTTCCTTGGTGGTGTTCTTGCTCACGTTGAACACCATGTCCACCAGGGACACGTTGGGGGTGGGAACGCGCAGGGCCAGACCATCGAGCTTGCCCTTCACCTGGGGATACACCAGAGCCACAGCCTGAGCAGCACCGGTGGTGGTGGGAACGATGTTCATGGCCGCAGCGCGGGCGCGGCGCAGGTCGCGGTGGCTGGCATCGAGGATGCGCTGGTCACCGGTGTAGCTGTGCACGGTGGTCATCGAACCCTTGACGATGCCGAACTCCTGATCGATCGCTTTCACGATCGGAGCCATGCAGTTGGTGGTGCAGCTGGCGTTGGAGAGGATGTTGAAGTCCTCATGGCGGTACTGATCCGCATTCACGCCCACCACGAAGGTGCCGACGCCAGGGCCTTTGCCAGGGGCGGTGAGGATCACCTTCTTGGCACCAGCCTGAATGTGCATGCTGGCTTTCTCATCGGTGTTGAACACACCGGTGGACTCGATCACCAGATCAATGCCCCACTCCTTCCAGGGGAGGTTCAGGGGGTTGCGGTCGGAGAAGCACTTGATCTCCTTACCGTTGGCAATGATCGTGTTATCGGTGTAACCAATCTCAGCATTGCGGATCCGACCCAGCATCGAGTCGTAGGTCAGCAGGTGGGAGTTGGTCTTCGGATCGGAGGTGTCATTGAGGCCCACCACCTCGATCCCCGTGTTGGCACCGCGGCTCAGCCAGCAGCGCATAAAATTGCGTCCAATGCGACCGAAGCCGTTGATGGCAACGCGGAGAGTCATGGCGATCCGGGAGAATCCCGTTAGATAGGGAATTTGGCGTCAGATCATACAGACTCTGACCGGGTTTTTTGGCTGAACAGCGCACCGATTTCGAGCCGGCAGCGGTTGTTGGAATTAACGTTCTCATTAGGTTGCTCTCCGCCGTTGTCCAGGCCTGCCTCCCTAAGCCCTGAGCGGCCTGTGCACTTCATCGGGGTGGGGGGCATCGGCATGTCGGCCCTGGCCGGGATCCTGGCGGAACGCCAGTTCAACGTGAGCGGCTCTGATCCGAAGCAATCCAAGCTCTCCCAAGAGCTGCGCCAGCGCGGCGCCCGCATCTTTCAACAGCAGAGTGCCAGCACCATTGATGCCATCCGCTCGGGGGTGAGTGCGGATCCGTTGGTGGTGATCAGCAGCGCCATTCCCGACAGCAATCCAGAACTGCAGGCGGCGCGAGCCGCAGGTCTGGAGATCTGGCACCGGGCTGAGCTGCTCAGCTGGTTGATCAATGGCCAGCGCAGCATCGCCGTGGCCGGCAGCCACGGGAAGACCACCACCAGCAGCCTGACAGCCACGCTGCTGCATGCCGTGGGGCTCGATCCCACCGCGATCATCGGCGGCGTGGTGCCCAGCTTCGGCAGCAATGCCCGCAACGGAAGCAGCGATTTGCTGGTGGCGGAGGCCGATGAATCCGATGGCTCCCTGGTGCGCTTCCGGCCCCAGCTGGGTGTGATCACCAATCTGGAGCTCGACCACACCGATCACTACCCCAATCTGGAGGCGCTGATCACCACGATGAAGCGCTTCAGTGGCAACTGCGCCAGCCTGCTGGCCAACCACGATTGCCCCGTTCTGCGGGAGCACTTCCAGCCCAACCACTGGTGGAGCATTGAACCAGGCAGCACAGCCCACTTCCGAGCCGAACCCCTCAGCCTCAGCGGTGATGGCTGCCGCGCCGATTACCTCGAGCAGGGCCAGCGGCTGGGGGAACTCAGCCTGCCCATGGCAGGCCGCCACAACCTCAGCAATGCCCTGGCTGCTGTAGCGGCCTGCCGCCTGATGGGGGCTCCCTTCGAGGCGTTGCAAGAGGCCCTCAGCCAGCTGGAACCGCCGGGGCGCCGCTTCGATCTACGCGGCGACATCAGCGGTCGTTTGGTGGTGGATGACTACGCCCATCACCCCAGCGAAGTGGAAGCCACCCTGGCCATGGCACAGCTGATGGTGAGCAGTGGCCGCAGCACCTTGCCCTGGGTGCCCCGGCGGGTGGTGGCGGTGTTCCAACCCCATCGCTACAGCCGCACCGCCGAGTTCATGGAGCGCTTTGCCAGCGCTCTGAGCCAGGCTGATGAGGTGCTGCTCGCCCCCCTCTACAGCGCTGGCGAAACACCGCAACCGGGTGTGAGCAGCGAGGTGATGGCGGCACGCATCCAGGCCAGCGGTGGTGCCGCACTGGCCTGCAGCCAGCTCGAGGAGCTGGCCGCCTTGGTGATGCAGCGCAGCCAACCCGGTGATCTGGTGCTGGTGATGGGGGCCGGCGATGTGAATCGCCTCTGGGAGCTGCTGCAACCGGAGCTGGCCAGCGATGACATCGCCGCCTGAGCCCATGCACGGCCAGATCCCGGCAGCACTGCGCCAGGGGGTGAGGCTTGATGCTTACACCACCTGGAAAGTGGGGGGCGAAGCCCAGTTCTTTGCTGAACCCCACAGCCAGGAGGAACTGGAGGCCCTGCTGCACTGGAGCCGCCAGCAACACTTGGCCCTGCAGCTGATCGGCGCTGGCTCCAACCTGCTGATCAGCGATGCCGGCCTTCCTGGACTGGTGCTCTGCAGCCGCCATCTGCAGGGGGCCCAGCTGGATGGGAGCAGCGGTTTGGTGGAAGCCCAGGCGGGTGAACCGCTGCCCACCCTGGCGCGGCGCGCCGCCAAAGCCGGCCTGGCCGGCCTGGAGTGGTCGGTGGGCATCCCTGGCACCGTGGGTGGTGCGGTGGTGATGAATGCCGGCGCCCAGGGGGGTTGCATCGCCGACAGCCTCGTGGATGTCACCCTGCTGGATCCCAGCAGCGGCCGACAACACCAATTGATGGCTGCTGAGCTCGATTACGCCTACCGCCACAGCCGCTTGCAGCAGGAACCCTGGGTGGTGCTCTCCGCCCGCTTCCAGCTCAACAGCGGCCAGTCGCCCGAGCTGGTGAGTCAGCGCACCAGTGCCAACCTGCACAAACGCACCAGCAGCCAGCCCTACCAACTGCCGAGCTGCGGCAGTGTGTTCCGCAACCCCGAACCCGAGAAGGCCGGGCGCCTGATCGAGGCTCTCGGCCTCAAGGGCCATCGCATCGGCGCCGCCGAGGTATCGACCCTGCACGCCAATTTCATCGTGAACACCGGTGGTGCCCGCGCCGCCGACATGGACGCCCTGATCCACCACGTGCAACGGCAGGTGGCCGCAGCCCATGGGCTGCAGCTGCACCCGGAGGTGATGCGACTGGGGGATTTCACTGAGGCCGCCGCAGCCGCGGCCTAACCTGGCGGGCCTTCAACCCCCCAGCCATGGCCGGTTTCGGACTGCCCAACTTCGGTCAGCTGACGGAAGCCTTCAAAAAGGCCCAGCAGATCCAGCAAGACGCCCAGAAGCTCCAGGAGGAGCTCGATGCGATGGAGATTGAGGGCAGCAGTGTGAACGGCCAAGCCAGCATCTGGCTCTCCGGCAACCAGCAGCCCCTGCGCGTGCGTCTCGCCCCTGAACTGCTGGCTGCGGGCCAGGAGGCCACCGAGGCCGCCACCCTTGAAGCCCTGCAGAACGCCTACGCCCAATCCACCGCCACGATGAAGGAGCGGATGGAAGAACTCACCGGTGGGCTCAACCTGCCCGGTCTGAGCGGCATGGGCGGCTGATCAGGTTGGCTCCTGCAGCAGCTGGCCATAGAGGCTGTAACGCTCCCAGCTGCGATCAAGTCCACAACCTGGCTCCTTGAGATGGCGGCAGTCGCGGAACCGGCAGCGGCTGCCAGCCTCCAGCTGATTGCGAAGTTCAGGAAACAGCAAGGGCAGCTGCTGGCGCTCAGCCGGCAGCTCCGGCCGGTTGAACCCAGGGGTATCGGCCAGCAGGCCGCCCCCGGGCAGATCATGCAACTCCACGTGGCGCGTGGTGTGCCGCCCGCGCTGCAACTTGCCCGACACCGCGGCCGTACGCAGCTGCAGCGTTGGCACCAGGGCGTTGATCAAGCTGCTCTTGCCAACACCACTGGGACCACACAACACGGCCACGCCACCGGCCAACCGCTGCCGCACCGCTGCAATCGAAGCAGCACTGCTCTGACTGATGCAGAGCGACTCATAGCCCCAGCCCCGCAGCCGCTCACACCAGGCCTGAGCCGCAGCCGGCTCGAGCAGATCCGCCTTACTGAGCAGCGGCACCACCTCCACCCCCGTGGTTTCAGCGCTGAGCAGAAAGCGGCTCAACAACTCCGGATCGAGGCTGGGCTGAGCCAGCGCCACCACCACCAGCACCTGATCCACATTGGCCAAGGCCGGGCGCTGCAGATGGCTGCTGCGGGGCTCAAGGCTGGCCACGGCAGCTCGCGCTGCACTCCAATCGCAGCCATCCACCCCCACCCAATCACCCACCATCACCTGCTGCCCGCCATGGGCCAAGCGCGCCCGGCGGGTGCAGAGCAACAAGCGTTGCCCATCCGGGCCGGGCTGCTCCAACCGCACCCGCAAATAGTTGGCCTCCAGGGCCATCACCCGGCCCCGCAGCAGCTCAGGCACGGGTGATGGTGAACTGCACCGATCCATCCGCCTGTTCGCTGCGCTCGAGGGCCGCCACCAGGGCCGCCGCCTCGCCTTCCCCTTGCAGCGACTCCCCCACCAGCTGATCGGGTTCACCACCATCGAGCAGCACCTGCAGCTGCTCAGCAGCCGCCAACTTTTCAAGCGCCAAGCGGGTGCGAATGAAATTCAGCGGACAGGGCGTACCGCGCAGATCGAGGGACTGGGGCATCACCACTCAGCTGAACAGGCCGCCGAAGAGACCCCCTTTGCCCTTGGGATGGCTGGTGGAAATGGAGGCCAGCTCCTGCAAGAGCTCCCGTTCGCGCGATTCGAGCTTCTGGGGCAGATGCACCTTCACGGTGAACAGGTGATTGCCGCGGGCCACGGGATTACCCAGCCGCGGCACGCCGTGATCCTTGAGCGTGAGCACGGCACCGGGCTGGGTGCCGGCGGGAATCGGTAGTTCCACAGGGCCATCCACGGTGTCCACCTGCACCTTGTCGCCAAGGATCCCCTGCAGATAACTAATGCTGAGCTCCGAATGGATGGTGATGCCATCGCGCTTGAGCTTGGGATCGGCCTGAACGAACAGCACCACGTAAAGGTCACCGGCCGGCGCACCTCGCTGCCCGGCATTGCCCTCCCCACTCACGCGCAGGCGGGTGCCTGAATCCACACCGGCAGGAATGTTCACGCGCAGCTTCTTGCGCACCTGCTGCACCCCTTGGCCGCCGCAATCTCCACAGGGATCGGCAATCTGCTGACCTGAACCCTCACAGGCCGGGCAGGGTGCCACCTGGGTGAAGGTGCCAAAGGGGGTGCGGGTGGCGCGCCGCACCTGACCTGCACCACCGCAGGTGCTGCAGGTCACCGGACCGGAACCAGCCTTGGCACCACTGCCTTTGCAGCGACCACAGCTCTCGAGATGGCGGATCTGGATCTCCTTCTCGCCACCGAACACCGCATCGCGGAAGCTGATGTTGAGATCGAAGCGCAGGTCATCGCCCTGGCGGGGACCCCGCTGCTGGCGGGCCCCAGCCGGTCCGCCGGCACCACCAAAGCCACTGAAGAAGGTTTCAAACAGGTCGGCGAACCCACCCATGTCGCCCATGTCGGGCATGCCGGCTCCAGCGCCGGACACCCCGGCCTCACCGAACTGGTCGTAGCGGGAGCGGGTCTGGGGATCACTCAGCACCTCATAGGCGCGGCCGATCTCCTTGAACTTGTCCTCCGCCCCCGGCTCCTTGTTCACATCGGGGTGATACTGACGCGCCAGGCGCCGATAGGCCCGCTTCAGGGTGTCGGCATCGGCATCGCGGGCAACCCCGAGCAGCTGGTAGTAATCCGCCATCAGTTCGACTCAGGGGCAGCATCAGCGGCGGCCGGACCGGGCCCCATGGACACCTTGACCATGGCGTGGCGCAGCACCCGGCCTTCGAGGTGATAACCACGCTGCAGCTCCTCGATCACCACATCTTCGGGGTGCTCGTCGCTGGGTTCGCGCAGCACGGCCTCATGCAGGTTGGGATCAAATTCCTCCCCCTCCACGCGCATGGGGGACACCCCCAGCTGCTTGAGCACATCCACCAGCTGCTTGTAGAGCCCCTGGTAGCTGCGATGCAGGGCCTGGGCCTCCTCGCCCTCAGGGTTGAGCTGCTGGCGGGCGCGCTCGAAGTTATCCACCACCGGCAGAATCTCGCCGAGGGTGTTGCAGGTGAGCTGCAGCTTGAGATCTTCGGCGTCGCGCTGCTGACGCTTGCGGAAGTTGTCGAAATCAGCAGCGATGCGCATGTACTGACTGCGCATGGTGTCGTGCTCCTGGCGCAGGGCCGCCAGCTCGGCTTCCAGCTGAGCTGAGCGGTCAGCACCATCGGCCGGCACGGTTTCGGCAGGGGTGGCTTCGGTTTCCGACGCTTCAGCAGCGGGGGCCTCTACCGCACCGGTGAGGGGATCGGCAGCCGGGGCCTCAGTGCCAACTTCAGCCTCGAAGGGGGAGGGGGAAGCGGGGGGCTCTCCGGTCATCGGGGCAGTCAACGCAATCCCAACATGTTGCTGGGAGGCCCACCCCTGGATCAAGGGCGGAAAACCCAGCCATCCTGAGAACACACCCTCCGCCGCAGGCGCCGTGGAACGGTTCGAGCTGGATGAGAGTTTCGAGAGCTTTGCGCCACCGCCCCCAGCCGATGGCCCCGACCTGGAGGACAGTGCCCGCGACAGCAGCGCCGCACCGGTGATTCAACTGGCGGACCGGATCCTGCTGCAGGCGCTCAGACGCCAGGCCAGCGACATCCACATTGAACCGCAGGACGATGGTCTGCACGTGCGGCTTCGGCTTGATGGCGTGCTGCAGCCGGCCTTTGAAACCCTGCCCAGCAAGGTGATCCCGGCACTCACCAGCCGCTTCAAGATCATGGCCGACCTCGACATCGCCGAGCGGCGCATGCCCCAGGACGGCCGCATCCGCCGGCGCTTCCAGGGCAACACGGTGGATTTCCGCGTCAGCGTGCTGCCCAGCCGCTTCGGCGAAAAGATCGTGTTGCGGCTGCTGGATTCCAGCGCCACCGAGCTGGGGCTGGAGTTGTTGATCCACGACCCCCAGGCCCTGGCTGAGCTGCGCGACATGGGCAACAAGCCCTACGGGATCCTGCTGGTGACAGGCCCCACCGGCTCAGGTAAATCCACCACCCTCTATTCGCTGCTGGCGGAACGCAACAGCCCGGGGCTGAACATCTCCACCGTGGAGGATCCGATCGAGTACACCCTGCCCGGCATCACCCAAACCCAGGTGAACCGCGACAAGGGGCTGGATTTCGCCCAGACGCTGCGGGCCTTCATGCGCCAGGACCCGGATGTGCTGCTGGTGGGGGAGACCCGCGATCTCGAGACGGCCAAGACGGCGATCGAAGCCGCACTCACCGGTCACCTGGTGCTGACCAGCCTGCACTGCAATGACGCCCCGAGTGCGATCGCCCGCCTCGACGAAATGGGCGTCGAACCGTTCATGGTGAGCGCCTCGCTGCTTGGCATCGTGTCGCAGCGCCTGTTGCGCCGTGTCTGCAGCCAGTGCCGCGAGAGTTATCGCCCCAGCCCCGAGGAGCTCAGTCGCTTTGGCCTGCTGGCCAGCACCGAAACCAACGTGACCTTTTTCCGGGCCAAGACGAGCCCGCCT
>JAYKIT010000152.1:0-13083 GCA_035285765.1 Synechococcus sp.
CAGCCGGTGGAGCTGCGCATGCAGGCCAACGACGTGATTCATGCCTTCTGGGTTCCTGAATTCCGCATCAAGCAAGACATCATTCCCGGCCAGCCCACGGTGCTGAGCTTCACGGCCCGCAAACCCGGTGATTACCCGATCGTGTGCGCCGAACTCTGTGGTCCGTACCACGGCGGCATGCGCTCCCACGTGGTGGTGGAAGAGCCGGATGCCTTCTCCAACTGGCTTGAGGCCAATACCCCCGCAACCCTCTCATGACCCTCGCCTCCCCACCAAACCAGGCGCCTGAGGCGAGCCTCAGCCTGCAACCCAGTGGCTGGCTGCGCTACTTCAGCTTCAGCCTCGATCACAAGGTGATCGGCCTGCAATACATCGTTTGCGGCTTTCTCTTTTATCTCGTGGGAGGGGCTTTAGCCGGTGTGATCCGCACCGAGCTGGCCACGCCCATCTCGGATTTTGTGAGCCGCGAAACCTACAACCAGGTGCTCACCCTGCACGGCACGGTGATGATCTTTTTATGGATCGTGCCGGTGGTGAATGGCGGCTTCGGCAATTACCTGATCCCGTTTTATGTGGGCGCCCGCGACATGGCCTTCCCCAGGCTCAATGCCGTGGCCTTCTGGATGATCCCCCCCTCAGGCCTGCTGCTGATCAGCAGCTACTTCATCGGCGGTGCCGCCCAATCCGGCTGGACCGCCTATCCACCGCTCAGCATCACCACCCCAGCCATGGGCCAGATCCTCTGGATCGTGAGTGTGCTGCTGCTGGGGGGAAGTTCAATCTTTGGTGGGATTAATTTCATCGCCACGATCCTCAAATTCCGCCGACCAGGGCTGAAGTTGATGATGCTGCCGATGTATTGCTGGGCCATGCTCGGCACCAGCATTCTCGTGGTTCTAGCAACGCCAGTGCTGGCGGGCACGCTGATCCTGCTGAGCATGGACATCGTGGCCCACACCGGATTTTTCAATCCAGCCAGTGGCGGCAACGTGGTGGTGTATCAGCACCTCTTCTGGTTCTACTCACACCCAGCTGTGTACATCATGGTGCTGCCAGCGTTTGGCCTGGTGAGTGAAATTCTGCCGGTGCACGCCCGCAAGCCCCTGTTCGGCTACGTCACGATGGTGTACTCGATCATGGCCATCGTGATCCTGGGTCTGGTGGTGTGGGCGCACCACATGTTCACCAGCGGCACACCCCCCTGGATGCGCCTGTTCTTCACTATTGCCACGGCCTTCATCGCCGTACCCACTGGGATCAAATTCTTCAATTGGATCGCCACGCTCTGGCAGGGGCGCCTGGCGCTCAACAGCGCCATGCTCTTCTCCTGCGCCTTCATCCTGCAGTTCGTGTTCGGTGGCATCACCGGGGTGGCCCTGGCCCAGGTGCCGTTCGATGTGCACGTGCATGACACCTACTTCGTGGTGGGCCACTTCCACTACATCGTCTACGGCGGCACGGTGTTTGTGATTTTCGCCTCGATCTACCACTGGTTCCCGAAATTCACAGGCCGCATGCTCAACGAGAGGCTGGGGCAACTGCACCTGCTGCTCACCTTCATCGGCTTCAACCTCTGCTTCGCGCCGCAGCACTGGCTTGGCCTCAATGGCATGCCCCGGCGCGTGGCCGAATACGACCCCCAGTTCACCCTGGTGAATCAGATCAGCAGCGTTGGTGCCCTGCTGATGGCGATCAGCACCCTGCCCTTCCTGATCAATGTGGCCGTGAGCCTGCTCAATGGCGCCGCGGCCGGGCCCAACCCCTGGCGAGCCCTCACACCGGAATGGCTCACCAGTTCACCACCGCCGGTGGAGAACTGGAAGGGGGCGGCCCCCCTGGTGCATGAGCCCTACGGCTACGGCAGTCCGCTGGGCGTGATGGACATCAATCAGATCAGTGGCAGCGACCTCTGGAGGAACGAACCATGACCACCACCACCTCGATGGATCCCCTCAACAGCCCGCAGGGGGATGCCGAACTGGCCCACAGCGACCATGGCGAGCATGGGGAGCACCCCGATCTACGCCTGTTTGGTCTGGCCACCTTCCTGGTGGCCGATGGCATGACCTTCGCCGGCTTTTTTGCCGCCTATCTCACCTTCCGTGCCGTGAATCCCCTGCCCCCAGGGGCTGTGTATGAGCTGGAGCTGCTGCTGCCTGTGATCAACACCTCGATCCTGGTGGCCAGCAGCTTCACCTTTCACCGCGCCAGCAAAGAGTTGATGAAAGGGGCCATGGGGGCCTGCCGCGGCTGGTTGCTGCTCACCGCCGCCATGGGCATCAGCTTCCTGGCTGGCCAGATGGTGGAGTACTTCGAACTGCCGTTTGGCCTCACCGACAACCTCTTCGCCAGCACCTTCTACGCCCTCACCGGTTTCCACGGCCTGCACGTGTGTCTTGGAGCCCTGATGATCCTGATTGTGTGGTTTCAGGCGAGCCAGCCCGGCAAATTCACGCCAGAGAGCCATTTCGGCGTGGCTGCAGCCGAGCTGTACTGGCACTTTGTGGATGTGATCTGGCTGGTGTTGTTTGTGTTGCTCTACCTGATCTGAACGCGCCCAGGCACAATTCATTCAGTGCGTTGCAAACCATGAACGGCGCGACCCAGCTGGAAGGGGATGCCCTGCTCAAACGGGCCAGGGACCTCAGCGGCAACAGCCCCGATCAGGTGGCCCGCGCCTGCGGTTACGTGGGGGCCGGTGGGCGAGTCCTCAAGAAAGCGTTTCTGCGGGCCCTGGTGCAGGCCAAGGGCTTCAGCATCCCCAGCGTGGACAAGGGGGGCAGCCGCGGCCGTCAGGCCGAATACCGCACCCGAGTGCACGGCAACGGCAATCTGCTGATTGGCAATGCCTACACCCGTCGGCTCGGCTTGATGCCCGGGCAGGAATGCCAGATCGAGCTGCATCAGGAAACCGGCACGATCTGGCTGCGTCCCCTCGGGGACGAACACGACCCCGAGGAGAGCAGCAGCGCGATCGAGGATCAGGCCGCTGACGCCTGAGGGCCATCGTTGTCATCGGGGCCGTGCAGGCTGCTGGCAAAGGCGATCAGATCAATCCCCGAGAAGATGAAGCTGATGCCCACCAGGATGCCGAGCACTGAGAGCAATCCAAACGCTTTCATCGAAAGGATCAGCAGCCCCAGGATCAGGGTGACGATGCCGTTGGCCAGGCCCCAACGCCAACCACTCACGGATTGATGGCTGAGGGAGGCAACAATCGCCACGATCCCCTCCACCAGGAACACCACACCCACCGCCAGGCTGAGGGTGGCCACCTGTGCCACGGCATCCAAGGTGCTGGTGGAGAACTGCTCAAGGATGGTCCAGCCGGCCACCAGGAACAGGGTGGACACCACCAGCCGCCAGAACACCAGCCAGGCCTTCATCCGGCGACTGCGGCTGAGGCCGTTGATCCAGCCGATGATGCCGCCAACAAGAAACACCACGCCAAGAATGGCGGTGACAACGAATGAGGCCTTAATCGGAGCGATTAAAGCCAGAACGCCGAGAACAATGAGCAGAATGCCCTCGGCAATGGTGAAGGACTTGAACATGGGGGGAGAGAACACCCCCGGAAGCTAGGTAGTCCAGCCGTGCTCGGCCAGCCAGGCCGCACTGAGCTGATCGGTGGGGGCCGCTGCAGGCTGATCGCCACGACCCAGCAGCCGTTCCACATATTTCGCGAGCAGATCCGCCTCCAGATTCACCGCATCAGCGCAACGCAACTCCTGCAAGGTGGTTTCCTCCCAGGTGTGGGGAATCACCGCCAGTGCAAATTCCGAGCCGTTGGCGCTGCACTCCGCCACCGTGAGGCTGATGCCGTTCACAGCGATGCTGCCCTTCTCGCAGACGTAGCGCCCCATGGCGGGATCGTGCCAAGCGATGCGCAGATCCCAGGCGGCACCCTGCCGCTCAATCGCCAACACCCGGCCGAGGCCATCCACATGGCCACTCACCAGGTGACCGCCCAAGCGATCAGCCAAGCGCAGGGCCGGCTCCAGATTGACCCGCCCGCCCCGGCGAGCGCGCTCACCCAGGGTGGAACGCCGCAGCGTTTCAGGGCTCACATCCGCCTCAAAACCACCGCTGCAAAACCGCCGCACCGTGAGGCACACCCCATCGACCGCCACGCTGTCGCCCAGGCGGAGATCGGCCAGCTGCAAGCCAGCCTCGCGCTGGGGCCACACCACCCGCACGGCATCACTGAGGAGCTCAAGCTGGCCAACGGCCTGAACCAGTCCGGTGAACATGGGCAGGATGCGCTGGCCATAATCGTCGCAGCAGCCCAGCCAGGGCCATGGTGGAAATGAGCGTGGCCGGCATCGCCCTCGATGCCGCCAACCGCAGCCCGATCGTGCTGCTGCGCGACCCTTCCGGCCGACGCCAGGTGCCGATTTGGATTGATCAGGCCCAGGCGCAAAACATCCTGGCGGGACTGCATGTGAAGGAACCGCCCCGCCCCCTGAGCCACGACCTGATGGCCAGCCTGATGGTGGTGGGTGGGGTGGAACTCGATCGGGTGATCATCCACTCAATCGAGGAGAACACCTTTCTGGCGGTGTTGAAGCTGCGCGACGACAGCGGTGAGGAGCACGAGCTGGATTGCCGCCCCAGCGATGCCATCGCCCTGGCCCTGCGCACCGGCAGCAGCCTCTGGATGCTTGAGGAGGTGGTGGGTGATGCCTCCATCCCGGTGGATGCTGAAGCCGATGCCGAGGAGGTGGAGGATTTCCGACGCTTTGTGGAGGGCCTGAGCCCGGCGGAGCTGATCCGCCAGCAGGGCAGGGCCCAGCCCGACCCAGGCAGTAACGATGACAGCAGCGCGTCCTGAAGCACTGCCCAGGCGCAGCTTTGGCGATGGTCCGCCGGTGTCGCTGTTCACCCTTGGCACCATGCGGGCCCTCGACAGCCCCAGCCAACTGCAGGAGGTCCTGGCTGCCGCGCTGGAAGCGGGCATCAACCACCTGGAAACGGCGCCGGCCTACGGCCCCAGCCAGCGCTACCTGGGCCGGGCACTGCAGCAGCTCGGCGTGGCCCCGCAGCAGGCCCTGATCACCAGCAAGCTGCTGCCCGGCTGCAGCCTCAGCGAGGGACAGCAGCAGTTGCAGCGCACCCTGGAGCAGCTGGGTCGTGCCCAGCTCAACAACCTGGCGGTGCATGGCATCAACACCACAGCCCACCTGGAATGGGCCCTCAAGGGGCCTGGCAGCGAGCTGCTGCAGTGGGCGCAGGAGGACGGCCTGGTGGAGCAGGTTGGCTTCAGCTCCCACGGCTCCAACGCGCTGATCGCCGCGGCCATCGCCAGCGGACGCTTCCGCTTCGCCAGCCTGCACCTACACCTGCTGGATCCACAGCGCTTGCCGCTGGCCCAGCAGGCGCTTCAGCAGGGCATGGGGGTGATGGCCATCTCCCCAGCCGATAAGGGCGGCCAGCTCTGGAATCCACCGGAGCTGCTGCGCCGGGCCTGCCAGCCGCTCGAGCCGCTGGAGCTGGCCTATCGCTTCCTGCTGGCCCAAGGCATCAGCAGCCTCACCCTGGGGGCCTCCAGCCCCGCTGAACTGCACTGGGCCCGCCAGCTGGGGGCGTGCGATGGCCCGCTCACCGCCCAGGAACAACAGGCCCTCAAGCAGCTGGAACAGCAGCGGCGCCAGCACCTGGGAGCGAGCCTCTGCGGCCAGTGCCGCGCCTGCCTACCCTGCCCCAATGCCGTGCCGATCCCGGAGCTGCTGAGACTGCGCAACCTGGCGGTGGGCCATGGCATGGAGGCCCATGCCCGTGAGCGCTACGCCATGGTGGGCCAGGCGGGGCACTGGTTTGAACAGGTGAATGCCGCAGCCTGCAACGCCTGCGGCGACTGCCTGCCGCGTTGCCCCCATGAACTGGCCATCCCGGAGCTGCTGGCCGACACCCACCAGCGCCTGGCCTCAGCGCCGCGCCGCCGGCTCTGGGGCTGAAGGCAACAGCGTGGTGCAGCGCTGCAACAGCGGCTCCGGTGGCAGCAGCAGCTGCGGATGGCTCTGACGCTGCAGGGCGTTCTGCAGCAGCGGCCGCTGCAGTGGTGGCGTGAAGCCATCCCGCAAGAGCTGATCCAGCAGTGGCGTTTGGCGTGACGCCAAAAGCCAATCAACCGGCGGCAATTGGCCGCCCCTGGGCAGCACCAGCAGGCTCCACCACAACGGCGCCCCACTGGCGGGCAACAGCGCCTGCAGGCGAGTGTCCCGGCGCAACTGGGGCAGCACGGCCCGGCTGGGCAGCACCGCCGCCTGGGCATCGCCGTTGAGCAGCAGGGTGAGCGCATCGCGATCACCAAAGCCCAGGGCCTGGCGCCGCAGCTGCTCCAGCACCGCCTGGGGATCGCCGATGCGGGAGGCGATGTCGAGCACCACCCGGGGGCTGGCGGGAAGCAGCAGCTGCCCCTGGAGGCTGGGATCGAGCAGCAGCTTCCAGCCCCGCTGGTGGCCACCGCCAGCCAGCAGATCCTGGCGGTTGCGCAGCAGCAGCAACCAGGGGCCAAAACCCAGCGGCAGGCCGTAGCGCAGCAGGGGGGCCGCCTGTGGCAGCAGGCCCTGCTGCCACAGGCCCGCAGGAAGCGGCTGCCAAGGGGGCGCAGCGCTGGCGGTGGCCCAGCCATCACTGAGAACCACGCTGCGGGCCTGCCCTCCCAGGGGGGGCCAGTGATCATCCAGCTCCAGCGGCTCCACGCTCCAATCGCGGGGCAGGCGCCGCAGCCAGGGCGATGGCAGCAGCCCCGACTGCACAGCCAGATGCGAACGACCACCACTGCAGGCGGTGAGAAGGGCACTGCCCGTCAGGGCCAGCCACTGACGGCGACGGAGAAGGGTCATGGGGCGACCCTAGGCAGCCAGCAGGCGCACGCAGGCCTGATCACAGGCGCAGGCCAGGGCCTCGGGCGAACGGCCACTCAACTCCCACAGCCAGGCCAGGGCACCGGCCCCCACCCCCTCCTTCACATAACCGCGTTCGTAGTCGCGCAGGGCCTGCTGGCTGACCTGATCAAACCGCAGGCGGGCGTGCACCAGCTGGGGCTGCACGTTCCAAACCGCCGCCAGGCGCCGGGCCAGCTCCGGCAGGTTGCTGCCCGGCTCCGCCATCACCCAGCTGGTGGTGGCCACCACCAGCTGGCGGCAGGCCAAACGACGCGCAGGTGGATCCACGCTGGCCAGCAACAGGGCCTGCAGCGCCAGCATCTGGCTGCCCCCCGCCAGCACCACCTGGGGACCACCGCCCTGCAAGAGGCCCTGCAACAGCCCGAGACCAAAGGCCTGAAACGGATCCCCCAGCGCCGCCAACACCCGCAGGGGATCGATGGGGGCACCAGCTGGCTGGGCCAACGCGGCCAGCCCCTGCTGCACCAAAACGCGGCGCAACTGATGCGGCGGCTGCCGCAAGCTGCCACTCACCACCCCATTCACGTTGAGGCCGAGCCCGCTCAGCACCGCTTCGGCGGTGCTGGTGCCACCGGGCACGCACTCCGCCAGCACCAGCAGGCCCTTGGGCCAGCGGCGGGCGAACCCCTGGCCCAAACGCCGGCCCCAGGCCAGGCGACGCTGCACTGCCCCCTGATCCATGGCTTGGCCCGTGCTGAGGCACTGGGCCGGTGGCAGCCCCAAACGCAGATGGGGAATGGCGGGCGCCACCGGGGCACCGGCATCCACCACCAGCAGAGGCAAGCGCAGCTGCTGCTGCGCCGCCCAACTGATCAAGGCCGGGGTGACCCCTGCCGGCAGGGGAGGCAGCTGATGGGGCAAGGGCTGATCTGGGCCCTGCCACAGCAACTCAGCATCAGCAGCCGCCGTGAAACGGCGACTCTCAGGGGTGGAACCCGCAGCGGAGATGCCGGGTACTGCCGCCGTTGCGGTGCCGCCCAGCACCAGCACCAACTGGCTCTGACCGCCGGCCAAAGCCTGGCGAGCCCGGCTGCACCAGGCCTCAGGAGGATTCAATCGCCAACAGGGGCCGCAGCAGCGGCGGCGGCTCCGGCATCGCCTGCCGCAGGCGCGGAAACACCCACCAGGCCACCGCATGCAGGGCCAACACGTAGATCACGTTCTGAAACACCACCAGGGCCAGGGCCGCGAGCTGCACCTGGTTGAGATCAGCCACCAGGGGCAACTGCAATTTGTCGGCCAGCCCATCGATGAGGCCGGCGGCCGCTCCGGTGATCACCACCCAGAGGTTTTCACCCAACAGCAGCGATACCAGGGCCACCCGCACCAGGAACCCCACGGCACCCAGAATGATGCCAAAGGGCAGCGACCACCACCAGCTCAGCTGCCGCCGCCAGCACCAGCCCAGCCACAACGACAGGCAGCCATAGGGAAACAACATCAATGGGCCGCGCACCGGGCCCATCAACACGGTGAGCAGCAGCACCGACACCGCCACCCCCTCCACAGCCGTGCGCCCCCCCTGGCGCAACTGCAGCAGGGCCAAGGGCAGAGGAATCGCCAGTCGAAACAGGGCATCACCGATGGGCAGGTAGTAGATGGCCACCCACAACAACCCTGTGCTGGCAGCCATGTAAGCCGTTTCGGTGAGGCGACGGGCCTCACCACGACTGCGCTCAACCCCCATTCGCGGGCGGCTCCTTGATCCGCTCGATCGTTTCCACCTCAAACGGCAGCCCCGCAGCACGCAACGCCTGGGTCACCGCTTCGGCGGGGGCTGAGGGATCCACCGCCGGCAGCTTCAGCACCAGGCGATAGGGCAATGGCTGCAGCGCTGGCTTGGCAGCAGCAGGGGCAGGGGTTTTGAGCTCAGTTGGGGCCGCCGGAGCTGGGGCCGGTTTTGGGGTGGCCTGGCTGGCTTGAACCAGCTCAGGCGCTGGCTTGGGCTCAGCCGCCACCACTGGCGCAGGTTCGGCGGCCACTGGGGCAGCGGAGCTGAAACTCTCCCCCAGCTGGCGTCCCAGGGGGGTGTTGCTGCAACCAGCCAGGGCAGCCCCCAGCAGCAGCAACGGCCACAGGGCTTGGGGGCGCATCAGACGTCGCCGGGTTTGATCACCCGCACAGCACTGGCCCGCAGGCGACCGGTTTTGGTGGTGCGTGGGGCCGCCGGTTTCTTCGCCGCTGGCTTCTTGGCCGCCGGCTTCTTCGCTGCCGCTTTGCGGGTGGTTTTCTTGGTGGCTGCCTTGGCCTCCAGCAGCTCCACCGCCTGCTCCAGGGTGATGGTGTCGGCGGTGGTGCCCTCCGGCAGAGAGGCATTCACCTTGCCCTGCTTCACGTAGAGGCCATAGGGGCCATCAAACAGCTGAATGGGCTCCTCGCTGCCATCGGGCGTGCCCAGGGCCTTGAGGGCGGTGCGGCCACCGCGGCCGCGCTTGGGCATCGAGAGCAGCTCCATGGCCCGCTCAAAGCCCACGCTCAGCACGTCGTCTTCCGCCTTGAGCGAGCGGTAATCCTTCTCCCCCTTGCCCTTGTCGTGCACCACATAGGCACCGAAACGTCCGAGGCCGGCCTGCACCTTGCCCCCTTCAGGGTGCTCGCCCAGCAGGCGAGGCAATGAGAGCAAACCGCACGCCGCCTCCAGAGTGAGGTCTTCCGGCTTGGTGCCACGGGGCAGGGAAGCCCGCTTGGGCTTGGGGTTCTCCTCGCTGGCCTGGCCCCGCTGCACATAGGGCCCGTATTGGCCAAACAACAGGTAGACAGCTTCACCGGTGCTGGGATCGTCGCCCAGACTCTCAGGGCCATCGGCCTTCTGCTTGAGCAGCAGCTCGGCCTGATCAGCATCGAGATCAGCCGGGGTGAGGTCGTGGGGGAGGGTGGCCTTGATCAGCTCCTCCTCGCCATCTTCACCGGGGCGCTTGGCCTCGAGATAGGCACCGAAGCGGCCGATGCGCACCACACACGGCAGGCCATCGAGCTCGATCGTGCGGGAGGCCACCGGATCGATGTCGCCCTCCCGCTTGGCCACCTGCTGCTCCAGCCCCGCTTCACCGCGGAAGAAGGTGTCGAGGTAGGGCAGCCACTCCGCTGAACCGTTGGAGATTTCATCGAGGGTGTGCTCCATCCGCGCCGTGAAGCTGGGATCCACCAGATCGGGGAAGTGCTCCTCCAGCAGGGAGGTGACCGCAAAGGCCGTGAAGCTGGGGGTGAGGGAGTTGTTCTGCAGCGTGGCGTAACCGCGATCGCAGATGGTGCCGATGATCGAGGCGTAGGTGGAGGGGCGACCAATGCCCTCCTTCTCCAGCATCTTCACCAGCGCCGCCTCGCTGTAGCGGGCCGGGGGCTGGGTCTGGTGGCCCAGGGCCTCACAGGCTTTGCAACTGGGGTGATCACCGCTGCGCAGGTTGGGCAGCAGCACCTCCTTGCCTTCAAGGGCTGCATCGGGGTCATCGCTGCCCTCCACATAGGCGCGGAAGAAGCCAGCGAAATCGATGCGCTTGCCCGAGGCGCGGAAGCGGGCCTGTTCCACCTCAATCTGGGCGCTCACCATGGTGAGACGGGCATCGGCCATCTGGCTGGCCACGGTGCGCTTCCAGATCAGCTCGTAGAGGGAGAGATCCAGGCCCTTGAGCCCGGTTTCAGCGGGCGTGCGGAAGCTGGCGCCAGCCGGGCGGATGGCCTCATGAGCCTCCTGCGCGTTACGGCTCTTGGTGGTGTATTGGCGCGGCTGAGGGCTGAGGTGATCGGCCCCATACTTCTCTTCAACGCAGCTGCGGGCTGCGGTGATGGCCTGCTCGCTGAGGTGCACCGAGTCGGTGCGCATGTAGGTGATGTAGCCGCGTTCATAGAGGCCCTGGGCGGTGCGCATCGCCTCGCGCGCCGAGAGGCGCAATTTGCGGTTGGCCTCCTGCTGCAGGGTGCTGGTGGTGAAGGGCGGTGCCGGCCGGCGGGTGGTGGGTTTTTCCTCGACTTCGGCCACCGACCAGGTTTTGCCATCAATGGCCTTCAGCAGCCCTTGGGCATCGGCTTCGCTGAGCAGCTTGACCTTGGTACCGGCCTTGATGGCACCGGTGCTCTCATCGAAATCGCCGCCGGTGGCAATGCGCTCACCAGCGAGGTGGCTGAGCTTGGCTTCAAAGCTGACCCCCTCATGCTTCAGCTGGGCCTTGAGATCCCAGTAGCTGCCGCTGCGGAAGGCACGCCGGGCGCGCTCGCGCTGCACCAGCAGCCGCACCGCCACCGATTGCACGCGGCCAGCGGAGAGCCCCCAGGCCACCTTTTTCCACAGCAGTGGCGAGACCGTGTAGCCCACCAAACGATCGAGGATGCGCCTGGTTTCCTGGGCGTGCACCAGCTCCATGTTGAGCTCGCGGGTTTGGCCCAAGGCGCGCTTGATCGCCTCTTCGGTGATCTCGTGGAACACCATCCGCTTGACCGGAACCTTGGGGTTCAGCAGCTGCAGCAGGTGCCAGCTGATCGATTCCCCTTCGCGGTCTTCATCCGTCGCGAGCAGCAGCTCATCGGCCGCTTTGAGCGCGTCCTTGAGCTCTTTAACGATCTTCTTCTTGTCTTTGGGAACCACATAGAGCGGTTCAAAGTCTTTCTCGGTGTTGACGCCGGTCTTGGCCCACTTCTCAGCCTTGTGGCTCGCAGGGATCTCGCTGGCGTTGTTGGGGAGGTCGCGCACATGGCCCATCGATGCCTCCACACGGAAGGTGCGAGGCAAGAAGCCGCGGATGGTGCGGGCCTTCGTGGGGCTCTCGACGATGACGAGGGTGTTGGGCACAGGCGGCAGCAGCCGAACGCAGGGGAGTCCGAATCCGAAGGGTAGATCCGAGCCCTCATGGGGAGAGGGCTACCATCCGGCTTAGTACGAACCGGTGCTGCGCGCAGATGGAGAGCCTGGCCCAGTCCCTCAATGCCGGGGCCATTGCGCCTGAAGCTGCCATCTTGATCGCTTTGGTGGCCTGCCTTTTGGCCGACCTGGCGGGTGAGAAAACAGCGGCGCGCCTGGTGCCCCCCTTTTGTTATGCCGGCCTCGGCGTGAGCCTGGTGCTGCTGGCTTTGCAGTGGAGCGAGCCCACAGCCGATGCCTTTTTCTCCTCTTTTATTACTGACAACCTCGGCGTGGCCTTCCGCGCGGTGGTGGCCAGCTCAACGCTGCTGTCGCTGCTGATCAGTTGGCGCTACGTGGAGCGGGCCGGAACGCCGGTTGGGGAGTACGCCGCGATCTTGATGGCGGCCACGGTGGGAGCAATGTTGCTCTGCGGCGCCACCGATTTGGTGTCGATCTTTGTGGCCCTGGAAACCCTGTCGGTGTCCAGTTATTTGCTGTCGGGCTACATGAAGCGCGATGCCCGCAGCTCGGAAGCAGCCCTGAAATATCTGCTGGTGGGCTCAGCCGCCGCAGCCGTCTTTTTGTACGGCACCTCGCTGCTCTACGGCGTCAGTGGCGGCTCCACCAACCTTGATGCCATCACCAGCGCCCTGCAGGGTTCTGGGGTCACGCCATTGAGCGCCCTGGCTCTGGTGTTTGTGCTGGCCACAGTGGCCTTCAAAATCTCGGCGGTGCCCTTCCACCAATGGACGCCCGATGTCTATGAGGGCTCACCCACTCCGGTGGTGGCCTTCCTCTCGGTGGGCTCAAAAGCAGCAGGTTTCGCCTTGGCGCTCCGCCTGTTGGTGGGCTGCTTTGAAAGTTTCCAAACCCAGTGGCAGCTCCTGTTCACGGTGCTGGCCGTGCTCAGCATGACCCTGGGCAACGTTGTGGCCCTGGCCCAGACCTCGATGAAGCGGATGCTGGCCTACAGCTCCATCGGTCAGGCCGGCTTCGTGATGATCGGCCTGGTCTGCGGCACCGAAGAAGGCTTCGCCGCAATGGTGCTCTACATGGCGGCCTACCTGTTCATGAACCTTGGGGCCTTTGCCTGCGTGATCCTGTTCTCGCTGCGCACCGGCAGCGACCGCATCTCTGACTACGCCGGCCTCTACCAAAAAGATCCCCTGATCACCCTGGGCCTCAGCCTCTGCCTGCTCTCCTTGGGCGGCATCCCACCGATGCTGGGATTTTTCGGCAAGATCTACCTCTTCTTTGCCGGTTGGGCCGATGGCCAATACCTGCTCGTGGTGGTGGGCCTGGTGACCTCCGTGGTGTCGATCTACTACTACATCTCAGTGA
>JAYKIT010000153.1:0-19526 GCA_035285765.1 Synechococcus sp.
TCGTGCTGATCAGTGGCACCGGCTCGATCGCCATCGGCCGCGACAGCAGCGGCCGCGAACACCGCTGCGGCGGCTGGGGCTGGCTGGTGGATGGGGGCGGCAGCGCCATGGACATCGGCCATGACGGGCTGGCCCTGAGCCTGCGCATGGCCGATGGGCGAGTACCAGAAACAGGGTTGAAGCAGGCCCTTTGGCAGGCCCTGGAGGTGCAGCATCCCCATGAACTCAAGGCGCTGGTGGTGGATCCCCACTTCGGTGCCGCTGGTTTCGCCCGGCTGGCCCCCGTGGTGAGCGCCCAGGCCGCAGCCGGTGATGGGCCTGCGCAGCAGGTGATCGCCCACGCCGGGCGCCAACTGGCCGACCTGGTGGCTGGCGTGGCCCGCAACCTGGAACTCACAGCGCCGCCGATCTGCTGCAGCGGCGGGGCGATCAGCCATCTGGAGCCACTGCAGAAGCAGTTCAAACAGCAGCTGACGCTGCTGCTGCCCAAGGTCAAGCTGGTGAGCGCCCGCGGAGATGCCTGCAGCGGCGCCCTGGCCCTGGCTCAGGCGTTGAGCAGCTGATCAGCCAGCTCGCTGAGGTGGTCCGTCCAGTGGTCCACCTGCTCCTGGCTGGCGGCTTCCACCATCACCCGCAGCAACGGCTCGGTACCTGATGCACGCACCAACACGCGGCCATCGCTGCCCATGGCCGCTTCAGCGTCGGCAATGGCCGCTGTGAGGGGGTCGCACTGCTGCCAGCCCTGGCGCCGGGACCGATCAGGCACCCGCACATTGCGCAACCGCTGCGGGTAGGAGCTGAAGCTGGCATCGATGCGATCAGCCAGCGTTTCACCCTGGCCCAGCAGTGCCGCCACATGCAGGGCGGTGAGCACCCCATCACCGCTCATGCCATGGTCGGCGCTGATGATGTGGCCCGATTGCTCACCGCCCAGGGCTGCCCCCAGCTCATGCATGGCGGCGTGCACGTACTGATCACCCACCGCGGTGCGCTCGAGCACACCACCTCGGGCACGCCAGGCATTTTCAAAGCCAAGGTTGCTCATCACCGTGGCCACCAGCCGCTGCTGCGGTAAGCGGCCGGCATCGGCCAGCTCCGAACCCCAGAGGTACAGGATGTGATCGCCATCCACCAGGCGACCGCGGCCATCCACCGCCAGCACCCGATCAGCATCACCATCAAAGGCGAAGCCCATCTCGGCTCCGCTCTGCTGCACCGCCTCCCGCAGGGGCTCGAGGTGAGTGCTGCCGCAGCCCACATTGATGGCAGAACCATCGGGGCGACCGTGGAGCACGGTGAGCTCGGCGCCAAGGCCAGCGAACAACTGCTCGGCGCAGGCTGTGGCGGAGCCCCAGCAGAGATCCAGCACAATGCGGCGGCCATCGAGGCGCCGGCCCTCCAGGCCCTCCAGCAGCATGGCGTCGTAATCCGCCAACAGGTCGCTGCGGCGGCGCGTGGGCCCGCAGCTGGTGAGGGCTGGGCGCACCTCACCGCGCAACCCGGCTTCGATCGCTTGCTGCTGCTCGCGGCTGAGCTTGGCTCCAGAGGGGCCGAACACCTTGATGCCGTTGTCTTCCGGGGGGTTATGGCTGGCGGACACCATCAAGCCACCGGCGGCCTGGTGCTGGGCCACCAGGCGGGCCACCGCCGGCGTGGGGCAAAGGCCCAGGTTCCACACCTCGCGGCCCGCCGCGGTGAGACCAGCCTCCAGGGCCGCAATCAGCATCGGACCACTGCTGCGGGAATCCATGCCCAGCAGCACCGGTGCCCCCGGCGGCAACACCTGACCGGCCCAATAGCCGAGCTGCAGAGCCAACGCCGGAGTCATCACCGTGCCCACACGGCCACGGATGCCATCGGTGCCAAAACTGGCGCCACCACCGCCAAGGGGTTGGCCCACCGGATGGGTCGCCAGATCGGGCATGGACGAAAACTTCGTTCCGCCAGAGGCTAATAGGACCAGCCAGCACTACCTGGACGCAAGAGACTCAAATCAATCTGGCTGTGGGCCTCAGCGCCAGCGTTGCGGGCGCCAGGCCAGCAGCACAAGCTCCACGGTTGCCCACAACAGCAGCGAGCCCACCAGCCAACCCGGGAACCAGCTGAACAGGGCCAAGGGCCGCAGAAACCAGCAACCGAGGGCAACAACAACGGCGAAGAGCGTGCGGCGGCGCTGCCGCTGCAACGGCGTGAAACCGGCCCAGACGTGCTGCAACTGCTGCCAACGGGCGGTGATGCGCACCTGCTCAAGCCAACGGCAGAACCAATCCTGCCTCCATACAGTGCGGCTCAATCGGGCCAGAGCCATGGCGCAGCGGATCGGTGGAGTGCTGGTGATCGGCGCCATCGCCGCGGCCACGGCCGCAACCGCAGCTGGCCTGCAGCAGCAGTTGCGGGAGAAGCGCCCCCCCCTGCAAGCCGGCAATCCAGCCAATCTGCTGCGGCGCACAGCCCGCTTTGATCCCGATCCCCTGCGCCGCCGCCAGGCCCGCCTGATCTTGGCCAGCCAAACAGGAACCAGTGCTTCGCAACGGCGCTGGTTGCTGCAGGGGCAGGGCTGGGGCCACCAGGGCTCCTCGCACCTGCTGGCGCCGGTGGTGCTCAAACAGCAGGCCCTCGCCTACCGGGAACTGGGGCAAACCACGCTGGCCAAACAGCGCTGGCGTGAGCTGCTGCACCGCTTCCCCAGCGCACCACCCAGCGCCGATGCGCTCTATTACCTGGGCACCAGCGGCAGCCGCCACCACCGGGCCTTGCTGCAACGCTTTCCCGCCCATCCAGCGGCCCTGGCAGCCGCTGTGGATTGGCACCGGCAGCAGGGGGGCCGCACGGGCGGCCTGCATCTGGCCCGCTGGGGGGAGCGCTGGCCCGGCGCTCTGCCTGCGCTGCTGGAGGCTTGCCAGGCAGAAACACCGCCGCTGAACGCCAGCGAGCGCGACCTGCTGGCCGGCGCCATTGCCCAGCAAGGAGCCCTTGCCGCCGCCAAAGCCTGCCTGGGCGAACAGCCAGCCCTGAGCCAGCGCACCAGCGAACGCTTGGGGCGGGCGCCAGCCCCTGAGGCCTCCCCCGAGCAACGGGCTTGGGAGCAGATTCGCCACCAACTCAAAGAGCGCCAGTGGAGCAGCGCCGCCCAAGCGCTGCGCGCCCAGCTGGCCACAGCGCAAACGCCGCCACTGCAGGCGCGCTACCGCTTCTGGCTGGGCCTGGCCCTGGCCCAGCTGGGGCAGCAGCAGCAAGCCCATGAGGCCTGGCAGCAACTGCTGGCCGAACACCCCTTTGGCTATTACGGCTGGCGAGCCAGCATCCGCCTGGGGCAATCCCCCCAGCCCCTGCCCCAACCCCGTGAACCCAACGGGGGCCTCCTACCCGCCCCGATCGCTGCTCTCAACCAACTGGGCCTGCACACCGAAGCCTGGGAGCACTGGCGCAGCTGGCGCGGCGGCAGCAGCCCCAAAACTCCTCAGGATCTCTGGCGCGAAGGCAACCTGCGCCTGGCGGTGGGAGATCGCTGGAGCGGCCTGGCCCAGCTGGATGCCGCCCAGCGGCAGGGGGCGGCCAGGGGGCTGGCCGAACAGCATCGGCTGGAGCAGCAGCGGCATCCACGCCAATACCAAGCGCTGCTGCAGGCCGCAGCCCGCAGCAATGGCGTTGAGCCCGAGCTGCTGCAAGGGGTGGCACGCCAGGAATCCAGGCTCACCGCCACCGTGCAATCAGCCGCCGGCGCCGTGGGCCTGCTGCAGCTGCTGCCCTCCACCGCCGCGGAGCTGATGGATCCAGATCCAGATCGGCAAGCCCTGCTCAATCCGGAACTCAATGCAGCGCTGGGGGCCCGTTACCTGCGGCGGATGCTGGACCAACACGGCGACAGTGCCTGGCTGGCCCTGGCAGCCTACAACGCCGGCCCCGGCGCAACGAAGGGCTGGATCAACCCCAGCTTGAAGGAGCTGCCTGAGCTTTGGGTGGAAATGATTCCCTATCCGGAAACCCGGCTCTACGTGAAGAAAGTGCTGGGCAACCGCTGGAGCTACACGCTGCTGGCCAACCCAGGCGGCACATGATTCAGCCAGGGCAGGTGCATCAAATCCAGATGCACAGCGTGCCCGTAGGTCATGAAGGCCATGATCAGCACGTTGAAGCCAATCAAGCCCAGCCAGGCCGGGGGCCAGATCCGCAGCCGCACCAGATCAAGCCGAGCCAGCAACAACGCAGCAATCAACACCAATAAATCGCCAAATCCCGGCATGTAGAGCAGATACATCCCGCCCACCACCACCACCAGCAGGGTCACCACCAGGGTGACGGCCTTGCTGGCAGCCATGAAAAGGGAGATCTGGCGCAACACCAGCTCCGGCAGGGTGCAGAACGACACCACCAACACCACCTGAGCCAGCGAGAGCCACCAATAGGCCTCATCCACAAACGAATCAGGCGCCGCATGGGAGCGGATCACATCCTGCAGAAAGCCCCAATGGGCACCGAGATAAAAACTGACGAGCGCCAGCAGCACCAGCATCGGCGCCCGTGCCGGCAGGATCAGCCACTGGGCAAGCTTGGCCATCAGAGCTTCAGGCTGATGGCATCAAGCGGGCAGACCGCGATGCATTGCTCACACACCACACAGCGCCGTTGATCGAACTGCAAACGCCAGTCTGGGGCGCTGCAGCGCAGGGCGCCACTGGGGCAAACGCTGGAGCAGATGCCGCAATCCACACAGCGTTCGGGATGGATCGTGATCTCCCCAGCCGCTGAGCTGATATCCAGCCCAAGGCTGGTGAGCCACTGCTGGGCCGCCTCCAGTTCATCGATATCACCGGAGAGCTCCACCACCATGGTGCCCCTCTGGTTGGGGGCCACCTGGGCGCGAATGATGCGGGAGGCCACGTCGTAATCAACGGCGAGGCGATAGGTGATCGGCTGATGCACCGCATCGTGCGGGAACTGCAACGTGAGCCGACGCTTCAAGGCAGCGCTTGATCGATCGCTGCCAGCATGGCAGCGCCAAGGCCGCCCCGCCGCCGATGACCACGCCCAGCTCAAGCCCCACCATCCCCGGCCGGCGCGGCCCGCAGTTGATCCTGCTGCTGGTGGCCCTGCTGGTGGTGGCACTGGTGTGGCTGCAACGGGGCCACAGCGAACGCCACCTGCTGGAGCAGATGGCCCGGCGCTCACTACCCCTGAGCGAGGCCCTCGCCAATGGCCGCCCCACCCTGGTGGAGTTCTATGCCGACTGGTGTGAATCGTGCCGGGCCATGGCCCCAGCCATTGAAACCATGCACGACCAGCATCCCCAGATCGACCTGGTGCTGCTGAATGTGGACAACCCTGGCTGGGGTGCCGAGCTGCAGCGCTGGGGCGTCAATGGGATCCCCCACCTGCAACTGTTCAATGCGGCTGGCACGAGCCTGGGCCAGGCGATCGGATTGCGCCAACCCGAGGAACTCGAAGCCCTGGCACTGGCGATGGAAGGCGATCAGCCATTGCCGCAATTGGCGGGGGTGGCGAGCGTGAGCAGCCTCGAGGCCATTGAGCCCAGCCGCCGCGATGTGTCGAGCAGCGTGGGGCCCCGCAGCCACGGTTAACCCTGGCCCAGGCGCTGCAACAGCGTGGCCAGCTCCTGATCGGCATCGCGCACGGCCAGGCGCTGCATGCCGGCCGCCAAACTGCGCAATGGATCGGCAGCGAGATCACAGCCCCGCAGCCGCGGGCCCAGCAGATTCCAGAGCATCTGGCTGAGGCCGCTGGCCTCAGGCGGGTGCTGGGTCACGATCACCGCAGCGCCAACAGCAGCAGCGGCAGCGGCATTCGCGCTCTGATGATCATCAGCCGCCTGGGGAAACGGCACCAGCAGCGCAGGGGTGCCGCAAACCGCCAATTCACAGAGGCTGCCGGCCCCAGCGCGGGAAATGGCCAGATCAGCGTGCTGCAGCAGCCCAGGCATCTCATCGCTGAAGGGTCGCTCCACGTAAGCCGGATGGCTCACGCTGCCCTGCTCGGGATCCTGATTGCCACAGAGATGCACGATGCGGCAGCCCTGCTGCAACAGGGCGGGAGCCACCGAACGCAGCATGCGGTTGAGGCCCACAGCCCCCTGGCTGCCACCAATCACCAGCAGCAGCGGCCCAGCACCGGCCGGCACCCAATCCGGGCAGGCAGCCGGACGCAGAAACTCCTGACGCACCGGCGTACCGGTGACCAACGGCCGGCAACCGCTCAAGCGCTCCGCCGCCTGGGGCAGCCCCAGGGCCACGCGCGTGCAGAAGCGCCCCAGCAAACGGGTGACCTGGCCGGGAACGGCATTCGACTCATGCAGCACCACCGGTTTGCCGCAGAGGCGAGCCGCCAGGATGGCCGGCGCAGCGATGTAACCACCGGTGGTGAACACCACTCGGCAATCGTCACGCCGAATCAGCTGCATCACCGGCACCGTGCTCAGCAGCAACCGCAACAGCTGCTGCAGTTTGCGCAATCCACGCCCCTGCAACCCCCCGGCACGCACCGTGAACAGGGGATAACGGGCAGGCACCAACTGGCGCTCAAGCCGATCGGGCACCCCGAGCCAGCGCACCGACCATGCCTGGGCCAAGCGATCGGCCACAGCCAAGGCCGGGAACAGATGGCCGCCGGTGCCGCTGGCGGCAATCAGAAGCCGAGGCATAGACGTGGAGGGGAGGGCGCCTAACTTAAGGGCCATTGCCGAGTCCGCCTTGACCGCCTCCTCCTGGCTGCCCCGCCTGCAAGGTCTGGTGGCTGCTGCAGCTGGTGCGGTGCTGCTGCACGCCCAACCGGCCGCGGCGGGCCTGAGCACAACCCTGGTGCAGAAGCTGGAAACAGCGCTCAATAACGGTGATGGTTCTGCCCTGGCCGTGCTGGTGAACGGCAGTGACGGGCTGGTGCGCACGCCGATGGAAAGTCGCTACGCCCTGTTGCGCGAACGCTTTCCCGACAGCCGCTGGCAGCTCAGCACCGGCAAGGACCTGCCCGATGGCCGCAGCACCCTGGAGGTGCAGGTGAGAGGCAGCAGCAGCAACGCCGAGGGACGCAACTTCCGCCTCAGCGCATCCCAGACCCTGGCGGTGCGCAGCGAAGGCGAACAGCTGGGCCCCCAGGAGGTGCTGGCAGAGGAATCCATCGTGCACAGCGGCGAACGGGATTTACCCGTGAGCGTGGTCGTGCCGGACACCGTGCTCACCGGCCAGCGCTATGACCTCGATGTGGTGATGGATGAACCGCTGAAGCAGGCGGTGCTGGCTGGTGGTCTGGCGGAACTAACGCCGCAGCAGCTGGAGAACAACGAGGGACCCGATCTGAAACTGGGGGCCCTCAATGCCGGTGGCATTTTCAAAACGATTCAGGCCCCCTACCGGCCGGGCAGCCAATCGTGGGCCGTGTTGCTGCTCCATCCCGAAGGCACCGTGAGCATCAGCCGCATGGTGCGGGTGGTGGATCGGCTCTGAACCAACGCAGCAACGCCGACACATCCTCATCGGCATAGCCGGCGGCAATCAGGGCATCTTCAATCGATGCCACCTGGGTGCTGATCGGCAGCTCGAGCCCCACCGCCTGGGCCTCCGCCAGGGCAATACCAAGATCCTTGCGGTGCAGCTGCAGCTTGAAACCCAGCGGAAAACGCTGCTCAAGCATCGTTTCGGCACGGTGGCGCAGGGCCCAGGATCCGGCGGCACCATCCTGCAGCGCTGCCACCAGTTGCGGCATGGGCAGCCCCAGCTGCTGCCCCAGAGCCAGGGCTTCAGCCACTGCGGCATAACTGCCGGCCACCAGCACCTGATTCACGGCCTTGGCCCGCTGGCCAGCGCCGCTGGCGCCCAGATGGGTGATGGTGCGTCCCACCGCCTGCAGCAGTGGGCGCACACGCTCCAGCACAGCAGCATCACCACCCACCAGCACCGACAACGTGCCCAGACGGGCCCCTTCGGTGCCACCGGTCACAGGCGCATCGAGCCACTGCAGACCCCGTTGCTGAGCTGCAGCCGCCAGCTCCAGGGTTGTGGCCGCATCAATGGTGGAGAAATCGATGATCACCCCACCGGGCTGCGCACCAGCCAGCAGCCCCTGTTCGCGCAACACCACCTGCCGCACCGCTGCACCATCGCTGAGGCAGAGCGCATGCACCTGGGCAGCGGCTGCGGCTTGACCAGGGGATGCCGCCACCTGGGCTCCCTGCTGCTGCAGCGGCAGTTCCCTGGAGCGGGTGCGGTTGTGCACCGTGAGCGGAAACCCTGCAGCCAGCAGGTTGCAGGCCATCGGAGCCCCGAGAGCTCCAAGACCGATAAAGGAAACCGGGAACTTGGTGTCCATTGCTTGCAGGGCAGGCCGGGGCTGGCGACACTCCGGCCATCGTGCTGCAAGCGCCGCCGTGGCCATCTCCTGGGTGAACAGCGCCGTGCTGATGGAGGCACTGGAGCGCTACGAGCAAGGCCGATTACCCCAGCAGATGCGGCACTGGCTGCAGACGGTGCTGGAACTCAACAACGACGCCGGAGGTACTTCGTCAGACCTGCTGCTGCCGCAGACACACCCTGGACATCAACGGCGCTGACACTGTCAACGCCTCGTTCCACACCCTGTGAATCGCAGTCTTCCGCTCCTGCTGGCCCTGGGCCTGAGCTGTTCTGTGGCCCTGCCGGGCCGGGCCCATGAACAACGCCAAGGCGAGACCAACACCCGGACGCCCCTGAGCTTTCAACAACGCAAACAGCTGCAGCAACAACGGCTGCGTCAGAAGCTGGCGATCCTGCAGCAAAGCGAGCGCTGCATCAGCCGCGCCAGCAACGACGAAGCTCTCCGAGCCTGCAGGGATCAAGCCAGGAGAGCCCATCGCCAGCTTCATGAGCAGCGGCCATGGCGAGCCAAAGGCGAGCATGCCTTCCGGCTCAACGGGCGGCCAGCCACCAGAGCAGCAGAACCACGAGCCCTGTGATCACCCACCAGGGCAGGCGATAGCGGCGGCTGAGGCCGGTGTTCCGGGAGCGGCGCCCAAGACGCCGATCCCAGAACTGACGGGAGAGCTCCCGTTCTCGATCGGTGACCACCCGGAGAGAACTCAGGCGGCCTCGTCGAGGGCAGCCACACCGGGCAGCACCTTGCCTTCAAGCAGCTCGAGGCTGGCGCCACCACCGGTGGAGATGTGCGACATCTTCTCCGCCAGGCCAGCCTTCTCCACAGCGGCCACGGAATCACCGCCGCCGATGATCGTGCAGCAGCCCTTGCCGCTGAGGTCAGCCAGGGTGGTGGCGATGGCGTTGGTGCCGGTGGCGAACTTGTCGAACTCGAACACACCCATGGGGCCGTTCCAGATCACGGTCTGACAATCAGCCAGAGCGTCCTGGAACACCTTCACGGAATCAGGGCCGATGTCGAGGCCCATCCAGCCGTCGGGGATGGCGCTCACAGGAGCGATCTGGCTGTTGGCATCGGGGGCGAAGTTGTCGGCCAGCACCACATCGGTGGGGAGCAGGAACTGCACGCCCTTGGCTGCAGCCTTGGCCTCGAGCTCCTTGGCCAGCTCCAGCTTGTCCTCTTCCACCAGGCTCTTGCCCACCGAGAGGCCACGGGCCTTGTAGAAGGTGAAGATCATGCCGCCGCCGACAAGGATCTTGTCGCACTTGTCCATCAGCGCTTCAAGCACGCCGATCTTGGAGCTCACCTTGGAGCCACCCACGATCGCAGCCAGGGGGCGCTTGGGAGCATCGATGGCGCCCTGCAGGTACTGAAGCTCCTTCTCCATCAGGAAACCGCCAACGGAGGGCTTGAGGTACTTGGTCACGCCCTCGGTGGAGGCGTGAGCGCGGTGGGCGGCGCCGAAGGCGTCGTTCACATACACATCAGCCAGACCAGCCAGCTTCTCGGCGAAGGCGGAATCGTTCTTCTCTTCCTCAGCGAAGAAGCGCACGTTCTCCAGCAGCACCACATCGCCGTTGGCCATGGCGGCCACCTTGGCCTCTGCATCAGCACCGATGCAGCTGTCGGTCTTCACCACGGGCTTGCCCAGCAGCTCGCTGAGGCGGGCAGCCACGGGGGTGAGGCGCATGCCCTCGTTCACCTGGCCCTTGGGACGGCCGAAGTGGGCCGAAAGGATCACCTTGGCGCCCTTGCCAATCAGGTCATTGATGGTGGGCAGGGCCGCGCGGATGCGGGTGTCATCGGTGATCGCCCCGGCATCGTTGAGGGGAACGTTGAAATCCACCCGCACCAGCACGCGTTTGCCACTGAGATCGGCACCGGTGAGGGTGGCCAGGGAACGCTTCGCCATGGGGCTGGTGGGGAATGGAGCGCGGCGAGGTTAGCCCCTTTGGCCTTGATCAGTCGCGCTGGGGAGCTAGGAAAGGGAGGTGCCTGTGGCTCCAGCCGTGTTTCGCACTGTTCTGTTTCCCCTCGACCAGAGCCGTGCGGCACTGGACACCATCAGCACCGTGCTGCAACTCGTGCAGCAGCACGGCAGCCAGCTGCTGCTGCTCTCGGTGGTGGATAGCGAATCCAGTGCCATGGCCGATGCCGAGGCGGTGGCGCAGCTCTTGCAGAAGGTGCAAGACACCTTCAGCCAGGCCGGTGTGAGCTGTGAGGTGATCGAACGGGAGGGCAAACCAGCCTTTGTGATCGGCGATGTGGCCGACGAAACCGAAGCCGACCTGATCGTGATGGGCACCCGCGGCGTGAACCTCGAAGGGGCCCAAACCAGCACCGCCGCCCGCGTGATCCAGCTGGCCCCCTGCCCCGTGCTGGTGGTGCCGTGAGTTCCCCTGCGATCCAGTGGTATCCAGGCCACATCGCCAAAGCGGAGCAACAGCTCACGCAGCACCTCAGCAAGGTGGATCTGGTGATCGAGGTGCGTGATGCACGCATCCCCCTGGCCACCGGCCACCCCCATCTACAGCGCTGGATCAAAGGCAAACAGCATCTCCTGGTGATCAACCGGCGCGACATGGTGACCAGCGCCGCCCGTGAAGCCTGGGACCACTGGTTCCGCGCTCAGGGGCAAACCCCTTGGTGGTGCGACGCCAAAGCCGGCACTGGCGTGAAGCAGGTGCAACAGGCGGCCATCCGCGCTGGGGAGCAGCTCAACGAACGACGGCGTGCCCGGGGGATGCGCCCCAGGCCGGTACGGGCCCTGACCCTGGGCTTCCCCAATGTGGGCAAATCGGCCCTGATCAACCGCCTGGTGCGCCAGAAGGTGGTGGACAGCGCCCGCCGGGCCGGTGTGACGCGCACCCTGCGTTGGGTGCGGCTGGGCCAGAGCCTGGATCTGCTCGATGCACCGGGGGTGCTCCCCCCCCGCCTCGATGACCAGCAGGCCGCCCTGCACCTGGCCCTCTGCGATGACATCGGCCAGGCGGCCTACGACGGCGAAAGCGTGGCACTCGCCTTCCTCGCCATGCTGCAGCAACTGGAACGCCACAGCAGTGCGGGGGTCAACCCTGGGTTGCTGCAGGAGCGCTACGGCATCAGCTGCGATGGCGACGGCGCCGATCCCAACCACTGGCTCACCGCCGCCGCGGCCCGCCACACCTCCGGCCAGAGCGAGCGCATGGCCCAGCGCCTGCTCGACGACTTCCGCCGCTCGGTGCTGGGGCCGATCGCCCTGGAACTGCCATGAGCGGCCCCGAGCTGAACGCAGGTTTTGGCGAGGGAGAAGGGGAGCTGTTGACACTGCACTACCCCAAACCACTGCCGATGCGGCTCGACCGTTGGCTGGTGAGCCAGCGGCCTGAGCAGAGCCGCGCGCGCATCCAGAAATTCATCGATGCCGGCTATGTGCGGGTGAACGGCATCACGGGGCGGGCCAAAACACCGCTGCGCCATGGCGATGCCATTGAGCTGTGGATGCCGCCTCCCGAACCACTGCCCTACCTGCAGCCCGAGCCCATGGAGCTCGATGTGCTGTTTGAAGACGAGCACCTGATCGTGATCAACAAACCGGCCGGTCTCACGGTGCACCCGGCCCCCGGCAACAAAAGCGGCACCTTGGTGAACGGCCTGCTGCATCACTGCCCCGACCTGCCGGGCATCAGCGGCAAGCTCAGGCCCGGAATCGTGCACCGGCTCGATAAAGACACCACCGGCTGCATCGTGATTGCCAAGAGCCAGCAGGCCTTGGTGGACCTTCAGGTGCAGATCCAGAAACGGGTGGCCTCGCGTGAATACCTGGCCGTGGTGCACGGGGTTCCCAAAGGGGAGCAGGGCACGATCGTGGGGGCCATCGGACGCCATCCGGTGGATCGCAAGAAATACGCCGTGGTGAGTGATGAGAACGGGCGCTACGCCTGCACCCACTGGACGCTGCTGGAACGGCTGGGTGATTACTCGCTGCTGCGCTTCAAGCTCGACACGGGCCGCACCCACCAGATCCGAGTGCACTGCGCCCACAGCGGGCACCCAGTGGTGGGTGATCCCACCTACAGCCGCTGCCGCAGGCTGCCGCTGGAGTTACCGGGGCAGGCCCTGCATGCGGTGCAGCTGGGACTCAATCACCCGATCAGCCGCGAGCGCATGGTGTTTGAAGCCCCGCCCCCGCCGGTGCTGCAGAAGCTGCTGGAGCTGCTGCGGCTGCGCAACCGCTAAGGATCAAGCCAGGTGCGTGCCAATGCCGCATGGGTGCCGTCGTAATAGCTCCTGGCAATCGACTCATTGATCAACCCAGCGCGGGGGTCTTCACTGAAACGCCTCGAGAACCCGTACGCCATAAATAAACTCATTAAATTACCTGAAACCGCAACAATCTTCGGCTCGGGCGGCATCTCCTTAATAGCCGATCGCATGGTGCGATCATCGCTAAGAATGGCAGCAATTTTGCCTTCACGCAGCCAATCAAGGCATTCTCTGGTCATCTCGCAGGTCACAACATCGGCGCCATTGCTTCGCAGAACAGCAGCCTGCACAGAAGAGGCCAGGGCACCAAATTTCCGACCCTTCAAACTTTTATGGTCAAGCTGCACCAGCATCGAATGACCCCGCACCGATGCATCCATCGTGACCACCCGCAGGATGTAAGACGTGAAATAGGCCGTAAGCAAAACCCTGGCAAACAGCGAGGCAATGGAGATCAGCCGCGTTTTGGACTGGCTCGTGTGATCCGATGACAACAACAATGTTTTCTGAATCACGAAGATCAACTGCCCGCGAACGGTTTGATTGCCGAACTCAGCACGATTGCGCTCAAGCAACCACACCGGAACCGCAAAAAAACAAGCAATCAGCACAAGACCCAGGAAGATCAACAGCACTCCCTTGGAGGTAATCACACGCAAAACCTTGAGTGCTGTGAACTCCTTTGGCGCCAAGGCATAGAGCTTCAGGCTGCTGGAGGCTGTGGGCAAGGAATAACGAAACCGCTTGGCGCGGTTCTCATTGATCAAAATGGCCCCAATCGCCACATCCGCCTCACCGGAGCTCACCGACTTCAACAGGGCATCAAACGTGCTGGCCTTGCGGATCTGATACGCCAGGCCACTGCGCTCGGCAATCATCCGCCAGAGATCAATTTCAAACCCCGTGGGCACACCATGCCCATCCAGGGCATAGGGCTCCTCCGGATACCAGACCACCCGCAGCGGCTCTGCTGGGGTGGTAAGGAACGCAGCCGGGTTGCGCTCTGCAGCCGTAGCGGCAGGAGCCAACAGGAACACGCCGATCAGCACCGGCGCCATGCGCCGGATCCAACGCGCCTGGGCAGGCATGGGGAGTGTTCAATGATGCTCAATTCAACGGCGCTGGCAGCCGCGGGCAAGCCTCCACCAACTCACGGGTGATCGCAGCGGCCGGCTGCCGCAACATCACATCACCGGGCCCCTCCTCCACGATCCGCCCTTGGTTGAGCACGATCACCCGGTGGCAGAAGCCACTGGCCACCCCCAGATCGTGGGTGACAAACAAAATGCCCAGACCCAACTGTTGCTGCAGCTGGCGCAACAGGCGCAGCACCTCGGCCTGCACCTCGGCATCCAGCATGCTCACCGATTCATCGCAGAGCAGCACCGCCGGACGCAGGATCAGGGCCCGGGCGATGGCCACCCGCTGCTGCTGACCACCGGAGAGCTGCCGCGGCAGGCGTCGCCCCAAGGCTGGATCAAGCCCCACGGCCTGCATCTGCTCCAGCGCCTGGGCGCGGGCAGCAGCGGCATCAGCTTGGCCATGGATCACTAACGGATCGGCGATAGCGTCCTGCACGCTCATGGCGGGATTGAGGCAAGCCAAGGGGTCTTGGAACACCATCTGCAGGCGCTGCCTCGCCTGCCGCAGCTCACGGCCGCGCAGCTGCAGCAGATCCAACCCCTGCAGCAGCACCTGGCCACCGCGCACCGGATTGAGCCCCATCAAGGCGCGGCAGAGGGTGCTCTTGCCGCAACCGGAAGGCCCCACCACCCCGAGGGTTTCCCCGGCCTGCAGCCGCAGGCTGATGCCATCCACCGAGCGCAGCCACTGCTGCTGCCAGGGCAGCGATGGCAGGCGGTGCCAGCAGCGCAGCTGATGCAGCTCCAGCACCACCGGCGCCGGGGGGGCCTCTGGCGTCTGCCCCCCCTCCCGCTGCCGCGCCGCGGCCACCAACCGCTGGGAGAGTGGCTGGTGCGGCTGAGTGAGCAGCTGCCGGGCCGGGCCCTGCTCCAACAGGCGCCCGTGTTGCATCACCGCCATGCGCTCACACCAGCGCCCAGCCATGGCCAGATCGTGGCTGATGAGCAGCAAGGCACTGCCGGCCTCATCACATAACGCCTTGAGCTCAGCCATCACCTGGGCCGCCACGGCCACATCCAGGCTGGTGGTGGGTTCATCGGCAATCACCAACGGTGGACGCAGAGCCATGGCCAGGGCAATGGCCACCCGCTGACGCATGCCGCCGCTGAACTCATGGGGATAGCTGCCGTAGCGCTGCGGCGAGATCCCCACCCGCTCCAGCAGCTCCTGGGCGCGCCGGCGACGCTGAGCTGAGCTGCGGCCCGCCCTGTGGGCCGACAGGGTGTCGCGCAGATGCTCACCAATGCTCAACAGCGGATTCAGCCGGGTCATGGGGTCTTGAAACACCAGCCCCACCGCCTCACCGCGCAGGCGATTGAGGGCCGAGCGGCGCAGGCGGCGCGGATCCTGCCCCTGCAGGCTCAGGGTGCCACTGCTGTGGCTGCCGGGGGGCAGCAACCCGAGTACGGCCCGCGCCACGGTGCTCTTGCCGCACCCCGATGGCCCCACCAAAGCCAGGCTCTCGCCGCGGCCAAGGCTGAGATCCAACCCACACAGGGTGCAGTCGCTGCTGCCCGGGTACGCCACCACCAGCTGCTGCAGCTGCAGGATCGGAGCCTCCGCCATGGCCGACTGCTGACGTCTGTGCCGATTGTGCTCGTGCCTACATACGATGAACACACTCAGACGGGGCCATGCTGGATGCCGCTGACCGAGTTGTGAGCGCTGCAAGCCAAACGCGACCAGCGGCCATCGCCACGGATGGACCACGGCTCAGGCCGGCCATCTACAGCCCCGACGACTACGCCATCCCTTTACCGGACTGGCTCAGGGCCTGCATCGAGCATGTGCCCCCAGGGGCCGGCGAAACCTGCCCCACCGATCCGGAAGCGCTGCTGGTTTCCGCCTTCGATTTCGCCTATCAGCTGCACCGCCGCCAGGTGCGGGCCACAGGGGAGCCCTACATCATTCATCCAGTGGCGGTGGCAGATCTGCTGCGCGATATCGGCGCCAGTGCCGCCGTGATCGCTGCAGGGTTTCTGCACGATGTGGTGGAAGACACCGATGTGACCCTGGACGAGATCCAGGCCCACTTCGGCGCTGAGGTGCGCCACCTGGTGGAGGGGGTGACCAAGCTGGGCGGCATTCACTTCACCAACCGCACCGAAGCCCAGGCGGAAAACCTGCGCAAGATGTTCCTGGCCATGGCCAGCGACATTCGCGTGGTGCTGGTGAAGCTGGCCGATCGCCTGCACAACATGCGCACGCTGGGGGCGCTGCGGCTGGAAAAACAGCAGCGCATCGCCGCTGAAACCCGCGACATCTACGCCCCATTGGCGAACCGGTTGGGCATCGGCCGCTTCAAATGGGAACTGGAAGATCTGGCCTTCAAGGTGCTGGAGCCCGATGCCTACCGCACGGTGCAGCAGGAGGTATCGAGCAAGCGCAGCGACCGCGAGGAACGCCTGGGGGTGACCGCCCAGCTGCTGCACGATCGGCTCTGCGCCTCAGGGGTGATGGGCTGCGAGGTGGCAGGACGGCCCAAACATCTCTATGGCATCTGGCACAAGATGCAGCGCCAGCAAAAGGCCTTCCACGAGATCTACGACGTGGCCGCGCTGCGCATCGTGACTCCCTCAGTGGAGGCCTGCTATCGGGCCCTGGCCGTGGTGCACGACACCTTCAGGCCCATCCCCGGTCGTTTCAAGGACTACATCGGTCTGCCCAAGCCCAACGGCTACCAATCGCTGCACACAGCGGTGATCGGCCGCCATCGCCCGGTGGAAGTGCAGATCCGCACCGCCGAAATGCATGAGGTAGCCGAATACGGCATCGCCGCGCACTGGAAATACAAAGAGGGGGGCTCCCCCGCCGACGGCGATGAGATGGCCCGGTTCAACTGGCTCAGGCAGCTGGTGGATTGGCAGAAGGAAGAGGGTGGCCAGGACCACAACGACTACCTCAAATCGATCAAAGAAGACCTGTTCGACGACGAGGTGTTTGTGTTCACCCCCAAAGGCGATGTGATCGGCCTGCGCAAGGGCTCCACCGCCGTGGACTTCGCTTATCGGATCCACAGCGAGGTGGGCAACCACTGCCAGGGGGTGCGCATTAATGACCTCCTCAGCCCCCTGGCCACCCCGCTGCAGAACGGCGATTTCGTGCAGGTGATCACCGCCAAGAATGCCCACCCGAGCCTGGATTGGCTCAATTTCGTGGCCACCCCCACCGCCCGCGATCGCATCCGCCAGTGGTACAAGCGCAGCCACCGCGAGGAGAACATCCTGCGGGGGCGGGATCTGCTGGAGCGGGAGCTGGGCCGCGATGGCTTCGATGCCCTACTCAACAGCGAACCGATGGCCCGTGTGGCCAGCCGCTGCAACCTCCACAGCGTTGACGACCTGATGGCGTCGCTGGGATTCGGTGGCGTGACCCTGCACCAGGTGACCAATCGCCTGCGCGAAGAAATCCGCCTGCAGGAAGAAGCTCAGACACCGCAACTCACGGATGAAGAGCTGGCCCGCAGCTTCAGTGAGCAGTCGCAGGCCAGCCGCGAAGCCGATCCCAGCGGCAGCCCGATCCTGGGGGTGGAGGGGCTGGAATATCGCTTGGGATGCTGCTGCGCGCCCCTGCCCGGCGAAGCGATCCTGGGCACCGTGGCCCTGGGCAACCACGGCATCACGATCCACCGCCAGGACTGCGCCAACCTCAGCCAAACGCCGGTGGAGCGCCGACTGCCCGTGCGCTGGAATCCAGTGGCCAGCGAACACCGCCGCCGCTATCCGGTGCAACTGCGCATCGAGGTGCTTGACCGGGTGGGAATTCTCAAAGATGTGCTGACACGGCTATCAGACAGCAGCATCAACGTGAGCGATGCGCGCGTGCGCACCGCCTGGGGCAAACCCGCTCGCATCGATCTCAAGATCGAACTCAGCAGCGCCGCCCAGCTGCAGGCCACCATGGCCCAGATCCGCTCGATGGCCGACGTGCTCGACCTGGCCCGCTGCGGCAGCAGCTGAGCGCGACGACCGCTCGCCTGCGGGCACTGAGCCGCTCACACTGTTACCGCCCCAGCCCACTCACCATGGCCACCCCCGGCTTTCTTCCCCGCGATCGCTTTCTGGCCATCGCCGGTGTGGTGGTGAACGTGCTGGGCCTGGTGGTGGCGAGCTGGGCGATCTCCCACGAGGATCCCCTGCAGACCGCCAATCTGGTGCTGGCCATTGCCGCCTGGATCCCCACGGCGATCACCGGTCTGATCGCCAGCGTGGCGCTGCTGAGCCGGCGGCGCTGGGGCATGGTGGTGGCGATCGTGGCGCTGAGCCTGCAACTGCTCACCCTGTTGCCCTACTGCATCGTGCGCCTGGCCCTGGTGAGCGCCGATCGCGGGCTCTGGGCCGTGCTCACCGGATCGCTCCTGGTGGAGGCCATCCTGCTGATCGTGTACTGGAGTCGGGCGCTGGGCCGCTACCACCGATGAGCTTGCAGCAGGGCCACGACACGATTGCCGCCATCGCCACCGCGGTGGCGGCAGGCGCCGGCAGTGTGGCGATCGTGCGCGTCAGCGGAGAGCAGGCCGAAGCGATCGGCCAGCAGCTGTTCCGCCCTGCGGGCCAGCAGAGCTGGGAGAGCCATCGGGTGCTCTATGGCCACGTGGTGGATCCCACCAGCGGTGAAGTGATCGACGAGGTGCTGCTGCTACTGATGCGGGCCCCGCGCAGCTTCACCCGCGAAACCGTGGTGGAATTCCATGGCCATGGCGGCCTGGTGGCTGTACAGCGGCTGCTGCAGCTGGTGCTCCAGGCCGGTGCCCGCCGGGCCCTGCCAGGAGAATTCAGCCAGCGGGCCTTCCTCAACGGCCGCCTGGATCTCACCCGCGCCGAAGCCATCAGCGAACTGGTGAGCGCCCGCAGCCAACGGGCCGCCCAGCTGGCCATCCAGGGGCTCGATGGGGGCCTGCAGCAGCGCATCGACGCGCTGCGCCATGGGCTGCTCGATCAGCTGGCGGAGCTGGAGGCACGGGTGGATTTCGAGGAAAACCTGCCCCCGCTCGATGGCGGTGCCGTGCTGCAAGCCCTGCAGCGGGTGCAACAGGAACTGCAGCAGCTGGTGAGCGATGGCGAGCGGGCCAGGCTGCTGCGCGATGGTGCCCGGGTGGCGATCGTGGGGCGCCCCAACGTGGGCAAAAGCAGCCTGCTCAATGCCCTCAGCCGCAGCGAACGCGCGATCGTGACCGATCTGCCGGGCACCACCCGCGATCTGCTCGATAGCGAACTGGTGCTGCAGGGGGTGCCGATCACCCTGCTCGATACCGCCGGCATCCGCCCCACCAGCGACCGGGTGGAACAGCTGGGAATCAACCGCAGCCGCGCGGCGCTGGCCAGCGCCGATGCGGTGCTGCTGCTGCACGACCTCAGCGCCGGCTGGACCAGCGACGATGCCGCCTTGCTGGCTGAAGTGCCCGCCGGCATCCCCGTGCTGCGGGTGGGCAACAAGCGCGATCTGGCCCCCGATGCAGTGCTGGCTGAGGGGGTGGTGGCCATCAGCGCCCAGGCGGGCCATGGGCTGGATCAGCTGGAGCGCGAGCTGCTGCGCTGCTGCGGCCACAGCAGCGAGGGGGGCAGCCTGCAGCTGGCGCTCAACCAGCGCCAGTGCGATCTGGCCACAGCCGCGGCCACGGCCCTGGAGCGCAGCCAGGAGGCCGCCCAGCAGCAGCTGCCCTGGGATTTCTGGACAATCGATCTACGCGAGGCGATCCGCTGCCTTGGGGAGATCACCGGGGCCGAGATCAGCGAAGCGGTGCTGGATCGGGTGTTCTCCCGCTTCTGCATCGGCAAGTA
>JAYKIT010000154.1:0-5566 GCA_035285765.1 Synechococcus sp.
AGCTGCCCTGGGATTTCTGGACAATCGATCTACGCGAGGCGATCCGCTGCCTTGGGGAGATCACCGGGGCCGAGATCAGCGAAGCGGTGCTGGATCGGGTGTTCTCCCGCTTCTGCATCGGCAAGTAGGGCCTGCATGATGAGGGCCCAACAGCGCCTGAACCATGGCGGGGCCCTCTCTGGCAATCACTCCGGCGCTGCTGCGCCAGCTGGAGCAGTGGCTCGATGAAGACCTGGGGCGCGGTGATCTGAGCGCCGCCTGCCTCAGCGAGGCCCCAGTGCAGGCCCACTGGCTGGCCAAAGCCCCTGGGGTGTTTGCCGGCGGTGCACTGATCGCCCCCCTGTTTGCACAGCTCGATCGCCGGGTGCAGGTGCGGCCGCTGGTGGCCGATGGTGAACCGGTGCAAGCCGGCCAACGGCTGCTGGAGCTGGAAGGCCCAGCCCCAGCCCTGGTGGCGGGCGAGCGCACCGGCCTGGATCTCGCCATGCGCCTCTCCGGCATCGCCACGGCCACCGCAGCACTGGTGGCTCAGCTCCAAGGCACCAACGTGCAGCTGGCCGACACCCGCAAAACCACCCCAGGGCTGCGGCTGCTGGAGAAATACGCAGTGCGCTGCGGCGGCGGCGTCAATCACCGCCTGGGCCTCGATGATGCGGCCATGCTCAAGGAGAACCACCTGGCCTGGGCCGGGGGGGTGGAGCAGGCCATTGCAGCGGTGCGCCGCAACGCCCCCTGGCCAGCCCGGGTGATTGTGGAAGCCGAAACCGCAGCGGAAGCCCGAGCCGCCGTGCAGGCCGGCGCCGATGGCGTCCTGCTCGATGAATTCACCCCCGAAGCGCTGCAGCGCCTGGTGCCACAGCTGCGGCAGCTGGCCCATGAGCGGGGCACGGCCGTGGTGCTGGAAGCCAGTGGCATCCAACCGCAACAGCTGCAGGCCTACGCAGCCAGCGGCATCGATCTGATCTCCACCAGTGCTCCGGTGACCCGCAGCGCCTGGCTGGATCTGAGCATGCGGTTCACCCCCCAGGGGGGATGATCAAGGGCTGTTGATACCGCCACCGCGGTCTTCTGCCCCATGCTGCGTCTTGCCCAGTCCCTTCAGCAGCAGCTGGTGTCGGCGATGGGACGGGCCTTCCCCGATGCAGCCGGGCCGCTGGATCCAGCCCTGGGCCCAGCCAGCAAACCGGAATTCGGTGATTTCCAGGCCAATGGGGCCCTGGCCCTGGCCAAGCCGCTCAAGCTGGCCCCCCGGGCGATCGCCACGGCGATTGTGGAGCAGCTGCAGGCTGATGCGGGCTTCACTGAACTATGCCTGGAGCCCCAGATCGCTGGCCCCGGCTTCATCAACCTCACCATCCGGCCGGAGGTGTTGGCGGCGGAGGTGCGCCAACGCATCGGTGATCCCCGCCTCGGCGTGGCAGCGGTGGAGGGGCAGGGCCCAGTGATCGTGGATTTCTCCAGCCCCAACATCGCCAAGGAGATGCACGTGGGGCACCTGCGCTCCACGATCATTGGCGACTGCCTGGCGCGGGTGCTGGAGTTCCGCGGCCATCCGGTGCTGCGCTTGAACCACGTGGGGGACTGGGGCACCCAGTTCGGCATGTTGATCACCCACCTCAAGCAGGTGGCCCCGAATGCCCTCACCACCGCCGATGCCATCGATCTGGGCGATCTGGTGGCCTTCTACCGCGAGGCCAAGAAACGCTTCGATGAGGATGAAAGCTTCCAGACCACATCCCGCGAGGAGGTGGTGAAGCTGCAGGGGGGCGAGGCCACTTCACTCAAGGCCTGGGGCCTGCTGTGTGATCAATCGCGCCGGGAGTTCCAGAAGATCTACGACCGGCTCGACATCCGCCTGCAGGAACGCGGCGAATCCTTCTACAACCCCCGGTTGCTCGCGGTGGTGAACGATCTCAAGGCCAGCGGCCTGCTGGTGGTGGATGACGGAGCCGGCTGCGTGTTCCTCGAAGGGGTGACGGGCAAAGAGGGCAAACCGCTGCCGCTGATCGTGCAGAAGAGCGATGGTGGCTTCAACTACGCCACCACCGATCTGGCGGCGATCCGCTATCGCCTCGGCAGCGATGGGGATGGGGCCGAGCGGGTGATCTATGTGACCGATGCCGGCCAGGCTGCCCATTTCGCCGGGGTGTTTCAGGTGGCGGGCCGGGCCGGCTGGGTGCCGGCTGGGGCCAGCCTGGAGCACGTGCCCTTCGGGCTGGTGCAGGGGGATGACGGCAAAAAGCTCAAAACCCGCTCCGGCGAAACCGTGCGGCTCAAGGATCTGCTGGATGAAGCGGTGGAGCGGGCCGAAACCGACCTGCGCCGGCGCCTGGCGGAGGAGGAGCGCAGCGAAAGCGATGGCTTCATTCAGGATGTGGCCACCACCGTGGGCCTGGGGGCGGTGAAATACGCCGACCTCAGCACCAACCGCATCACCAATTACCAGTTCAGCTTCGACCGCATGCTGGCCCTGAGCGGCAACACCGCCCCCTACCTGCTCTATGCGGTGGTGCGCATCAGCGGCATCGCCCGCAAAGGGGGTGCCCTGGAGGCCCAACCCCCCGCCGAGCTGGTGTTCAGCGAAGCGCAGGAGTGGGCTCTGGTGCGGCAGCTGCTGCAGCTCGATGCGGTGCTGGCGGAGGTGGAAGCCGATCTCTTGCCGAATCGGCTCTGCAGCTATCTGTTTGAACTGAGCCAGGTGTTCAACCGCTTTTATGACCAGGTGCCGGTGCTCAAGGCCGAGGAACCGGCCCGCAGCTCACGCCTGGCCCTCTGCCGCTTGGCCGCCGACACCCTCAAGCTGGGGTTGGGGCTGCTGGGCATCCCCAGCCTGGAGCGCATGTGATGGCACCGCTGCAACCTGCCGACTGGCCCCTGGCCCGGCCTGATGTGGAAAACCTGCAGAGCTACAGCGCTCCGCTGGAGGGGCGCCGCGGCCTGCTGCGGCTGGATTTCAACGAAAACACCGTGGGGCCCAGCCCCAAGGTGGTGGAAGCCATCCGTGCCATCGAAGCCGAGCATTACGCCATCTACCCGGAGTACGACGGCCTGCGGGAAGCCTTTGGCCAGGCCCTCGGTGGCATCGCCCCAGCCCAGATCGGTCTATTCAACGGTGCCGACGCCGCCATCCACGCCATCTGCCAGGCCTACGGCGGCCGCGGTGAGGTGATGCTCACCACCAATCCCACCTTCGGGTATTACGGCCCCTGCGCCCGCATGCAGGGCATGGTGATCAATGCCATTCCCTACAGCGGCAGCGACTTCAGCTTCCCGCTGGAGGACATCGGCCGCGCCCTCACCCAGCTCAACCCACGGCTGCTGCTGCTCTGCAACCCCAACAATCCCACCGGCACCCGGTTGGAGCCTGAGGCAATCCTGGAGCTGGCGGCAGCCTCCCCCTCCACCTTGGTGGTGGTGGATGAACTCTATGAAGCCTTCACCGGCGACAGCCTGCTGCCGCCCTTGCTGCAACGGGCTGAGGGGGGAGATCCGTTCGCTGCGCACCGCAACCTGGTGGTGCTGCGTTCGCTGTCGAAAACCGCGGGCATCGCCGGGCTGCGCCTGGGCATCGCCATTGGCTTCGAACCGGTGGTGGAACGCATCAGCCGCGTGACCGGCCCCTACGACATCAACAGCTTTGGGGTGACCGCCGCCTTTGCCGCCCTGGGGGACCCTGCCTATGTGCAGGCCTATGTGCAGGAGGTGCTCAAAGCCAAGGCCTGGCTGGTGGAGCAACTGGCGGGGGCCGGGGTGCGCCACCACAGCAGTGGCGGCAACTACCTGCTGATCTGGCCCGCCAACGGTGCCGAGCCGTGCGAAGCAGCCCTGAAAGCGGAAGGCATCTTGGTGCGTTCAATGGCGGGCAAGGCCCTGATCGATGGCTCACTGCGGGTGAGCATCGGCACCTGTGAGCAGATGGAACGCTTCTGGCAGGCCTATCAGCGTTGCAGCCAAGCCGGCTGAGCTGCCGTGAATCCTTCGGCCTGAGGGGCCCTGCCCGGCACATGCCGGGCCACGCTGCTGATCAGCACCAACAACAGCCCCTGCAAGGCAAGGCAACCACCGATGGCCCGGCGCTGCCGCCAGAACATGCGTCCCACCGTCAACCACTCCGAGGGAGACTGATTCTCAGGGCATCAGCTCGATTCGGGTTGTATCGCCGAGCGGTGGTGTCAGGGTGAGCACACGGCCGGTGGTCTGGGAACGCACCCCCGGCAGCGCCTCGAGGAAGGCCTTGGGGCCGCTCTGATCGCAGTCCTTGGGCGCGCTACCGGTGCGCACGTACTGCACCGGGATCACCACCTTGGGCTTGAGCTGCTCCACCACGGCGGCCGCCTCGCTGCCGTCGTACACCTTGGCGCCCCCGCCGATGCCAACGATCAGCACATCAGGGCGGCCCAGCAGCACCTTGTCTTCCGGCTGCAGCGGCGCCGCAGTGCCGCCAAGGTGGGCAAAGGTGAGCCCGCCCTGTTTCCAGCGCCAGATCACGCCATTGCCGAAGCGGCGGCCACCGAGGCGATCGTGGGGAGCAGCAAAGCCCTCAAAGCGGATGCCGGCCACATCAAAGCCACCGGGCTGGGCCAGGAAGCGCCCCTTGGCCACCGGCGCGCCTTCATCGAGCAGGCGGCTGCTGGCCAGCACCACATCAGCCTGCACAGCCGGCTCGGTGAGCCCGCTGGCGCAGGCCACAGCCTTGAACGGATTGAGCAGCACCTTGGCGCCACCGCCTTGGATCAGCAGCGCGCTGTGGCCGAAACTGGTGATCGTGACCCCTTGAGCCAAGGCTGCAGCCGGCAGGCCCAGGGCCAGTGCACCACCCAGCACACCCGACAGCAGGGAGGAACGCAGCATCACACGGCACCGAAGGCCGGGAACCTAGCAACGGATCCTGCAGCGGATCAGGCGGCTGCGCTGGTGAGGAAATTGGCCAGCAGCTGGTGTCCCGCCTGGGTGAGCACGCTTTCCGGGTGGAATTGCACCCCCTGCAACTGGGGATGGTCGCGATGCCGCAACCCCATCACCATGCCGCTCTCCAGCCAGGCGGTGACCTCCAGGCAGGCGGGCAGCGACTCGCGCTCAGCGATCAGCGAGTGATAGCGGGTGGCGGTGAAGGGCTGGGGCAAGCCGGCAAACACCCCCTCACCGTTGTGGTGCACCGGCGAGGTTTTGCCGTGCATCAGCTCAGGGGCGCGCACCACGGTGCCACCGAACACCTCGGCAATCGCCTGGTGCCCCAGGCACACGCCAAGGGTGGGAATGCGGGGCCCCAGCTCACGGATCACCTCGCGGCACACCCCAGACTCCGCTGGGGTGCCAGGCCCCGGTGAAATCAGCACCGCCGCCGGCTTGAGCGCCTCGATCTGCTCCAGGCTGAGGGCATCGTTGCGCTCCACCCGCAGCTCGGCGGCAATCGGGTGATCAACCGCCAGTTCGCCGAGGTACTGCACCAGGTTGAAGGTGAAGCTGTCGTAGTTATCCAGCACCAGCAGCATTCAGACCCCCAGCCGCACCAGCAGGGGCGGCACCAGCAACAGCAGGGCGATCATCAGTGATGACAGGGCCGCCA
>JAYKIT010000155.1:0-7401 GCA_035285765.1 Synechococcus sp.
TTAGGGGTCTGCGCACGCACATGGTGAAGGTATTGATTCCGCGGGAGTGGGATCGCGACGAAAAACGCGTCGCCAGTAGCCCCGATGTAATCAAGCGCCTCAGCGGCCGCAAGCTGAGCTGCCGCGTCGAGCGTGGCGCCGGTGAAGCATCAGGCTTCAAGGATGAGGATTACGCCGCTGCCGGTGCCGAGCTGGTGGCCCCTGGCGATCAGGCCGTGTGGTCAGACAGCGATGTGCTGCTCAGCGTGGGGCCCATCGGTGATCGCATCAGCCAGCTGAAGCCCGGTTGCCTGCTGCTGGGCCAGCTGGCGCCGCACAACAACAACACTTTGCTGGATCAACTGGAGCGGGGCCAGCTCTCCGCCATCTCCCTGGAGCTGCTGCCTCGCATCAGCCGCGCCCAGTCGATGGATGTGCTCTCCTCCCAGGCCAACATCGCCGGCTACAAGGCGGTGCTGATGGGGGCCGCCTGCCTCGATCGCTTCATGCCGATGCTGATGACAGCAGCTGGCACCGTGCAACCGGCCAAGGTGGTGATCATTGGTGCTGGTGTGGCCGGCCTGCAAGCGGTGGCCACCGCCCGCCGCCTCGGCGCCGTGGTGAGCGTCAGCGATGTACGCGCTGCCGCCCAGGAGCAAGTGGAATCCCTGGGTGCCCGTTTCATTGCCCCGCCCGAACAGGGCGTGCCCGGTGAAACCGGCGGCTATGCCAAGCAGGCCACAAAATCCTTCCTTGAGGAGCAGCGCGAAGGCCTCGCGGTGCATCTGAATCAGGCGGATCTGGTGATCTGCACCGCCCAGGTGCCCGGCAGACCAGCCCCTCTGCTGATCACCCAAGCCATGGTGGAAGCCATGCGTCCCGGCGCAGTGATCGTTGATCTGGCCGTGCTTCAAGGCGGCAACTGCGAAGTGAGCCAGCCCGGCCAAACCGTGGTGCACCACGGCGTGCAGGTGATCGGCGCCGACCGCCTGCCCGGCAGCGTGGCCCATCACGCCAGTGCTCTGTATTCCCGCAACCTGCAGGCCCTGCTGGAGGTGCTGGTGGATCAGGAGGGGCAGCTGAGCCTCAACGCTGAAGACGATCTGCTGGACCCCAGCCTGATCAGCCTCAACGGCAACCTGCGCCGCACCGATCTGGTGCCCGATCGCGCCACCCCCCAACAAGAGGTGACCCAATGAACGACGCCCTCTCTCTGAACGATGCCCTCTGGGTGCTGCTGCTCGGCAGCCTGCTGGGCCTGGAGCTGATCGGCAAGGTGCCCCCCACCCTGCACACCCCGCTGATGAGTGGGGCCAACGCCATCAGCGGCATCACAGTGCTGGCAGCCCTCACCTTGATCATCAAGGCCGGCTCCAGTGGCAATTCGATCCTGATGGTGCTGGGGGCTATCTCCCTGGGCTTCGCCCTCTTCAACGTGATCGGCGGCTTCCTCGTCACCGACCGCATGCTGTCCATGTTTGGCCGCAAACCCGCCCGCCGTCAGGAGAACCGCTGATGACCTCCGCTCTCGTGATCAAGTACGCGATCGAGCTGGTTGCCGTACTGCTGCTGGCCCTCGGCATCAAGGGCCTCTCCAAAGTGCGCTCCGCCCGCAGCGCCAACCAGCTGGCCGCCGCCGCCATGGCCCTGGCCGTGCTGGGTGTGCTGGTGAATTACCTCGGCGGCGCTGGCATCAGCGCCCAGGCCTGGGGCTGGATCATTGCCGGCACCGTGGTGGGTGGTCTGCTGGGGGCCGTGACCTCCCAGAAGGTGCCGATGACGGCCATGCCGGAAACGGTGGCCCTGTTCAACGGCTGCGGTGGGATGTCATCGCTGCTGGTGGCCCTCGGGGTGGCGATCTATCCCGAAGTGGGCAGCAATGGGGAAGGCAGTGGCGCCCTGGTGGAAGCGATTTCCATCGTGGTGTCTGTGTTTGTGGGTGCGATCACCTTCAGCGGTTCGATCGTGGCCATGGGCAAGCTGCAGGGCTGGCTCGACACCCCGGCCTGGATGCAGAGCAAGCTGCGCCATGCCGTGAACATCGGCCTGGCCGCGCTGTCGCTGGTGGCCGCCATCGCCCTGGTGAGCAGCGGCAATGGCCTCTGGTTGCTGGTGATCGCCTCCAGCTTGTTGGGCATTGGCGTGACCCTCTCCATCGGCGGGGCCGACATGCCGGTGGTGATTTCGCTGCTGAACTCCTATTCCGGTGTTGCCGCAGCCGCCGCTGGCTTTGTGGTGGGCAGCCAGCTGCTGATCGTGGCGGGCGCCATGGTGGGCGCCGCAGGCCTGATCCTCACCCAGGTGATGTGCAACGCCATGAACCGTTCACTCACCAACGTGTTGTTTGGCGGCGCCCTGGGCGTGAGCAGCAGCTCCAGCGATCAAGGCGAATACCAAGGCATCACCTCCTGCAGTGCTGAGGAGTGCGCCCTCACCCTGGAAACCGCCCAACGGGTGGTGTTCGTGCCCGGCTACGGCCTGGCGGTGGCCCAAGCCCAGCACATCGTGCGTGAGGTGGCCGAGCTGTTGGAAGCCGGTGGCGCTGAAGTGACGTACGCCATCCACCCGGTGGCCGGCCGCATGCCGGGCCACATGAACGTGCTGCTGGCCGAGGCCGATGTGCCCTACGAGCAGCTGGTGGAGATGGAAGCCATCAACCCTGAGTTCCCCCGCACCGATGTGGTGATCGTGCTGGGGGCCAACGATGTGGTGAACCCCCAGGCTCGCAATGACCCCTCCAGCCCGCTCTACGGCATGCCCGTGCTGAACGTGGAGGAAGCCACCACCGTGTTCGTGGTGAAGCGCGGCATGAGCGCCGGTTACGCCGGCATCAAGAACAGCCTGTTCGAGCGCCCCAACACCTCGATGGTGTTCGGTGACGCCAAACAGGTGCTCACCGCCCTGGCGGCTGAACTGCGGGAGCTCGGTGTGGGCAAGAAACCCGCCAAGGTGGGCTGAACCGCAGCTCCGCGATGGTCGCCTCCGCTCTCATTGTTGGTGGCACCCACGGCAACGAATGCAATGGCCCCTGGCTGTTGCAGCACTGGGGCCCCGAGCCCGAGCTGCTGCAGCGTCAGGGGCTTTCTGTGCGCACCACCCTGGGCAACCCGCGGGCCATGGCAGCCTGCCGCCGCTACATCGACAAAGACCTCAACCGCAGCTTTATTCCCGAGCTGCTGAACGATCCCCACACCAGCTGCTGGGAGGGACAACGGGCCCAGCAACTGCTGCAACAGCACGGACCTGAGGGGGAGCAGCCCAGCCAGGTGCTGATTGATTTGCACAGCACCACGGCAGCCATGGGCAACTGCCTGGTGCTCTATGGCCGCAGGCCCGCTGATCTGGCCCTGGCCGCCGCCTGCCAAAGCCAGCTGGGGCTGCCTGTGTATCTGCATGAGGGCGATGCCAACCAGATCGGCTTCATGGCCCAGGCCTGGCCCTGCGGCCTGGCGCTGGAGGTGGGGCCAGTGCCGCAGGGCGTGCTGTGCCCGCGCATCTGCCGCCAGAGCGAACTGGGGCTTGCGGCCCTGCTCGATGCCCTGGCAGCTGCCGCGGCCGGACACTTACGCCTGCACCAGCCGCTGGTGATTCATGCCCATCTGGGCAGCATTGACTTTCCCCGTGATTCCCAAGGCGCACCTGCCGCCTGCCTGCATCCGCAACGGCTGCGAGGTGATTGGCGCCCCCTGCCCAGCGGCGCGCCGCTGTTCCGCCACCCCGATGGCCGCACCATCCCGTTCAACGGCCACCCCAGCGGCGAGGTGCATACGGTGTTCAGCAACGAAGCGGCCTATCAGGAAAAGGGCATTGCCACCAGCCTCACCCGCCGTGAAGTGCTGGCCCCTCAGCAGAGCTGGATCCAAGCGCTCGAGGCGGTGCTGGGGAGCTGAGCTTCAGCGGGGCGGCAAGACCCGCATGAAAAAGCGTTCGGTGGCTTCCAGCACCTGGCGCTGCACAGCAGCGCTGCGGAAGCCATGGGCTTCAGCCTCCAGCAAGATCAGCTCCACCTGCAGCCCCCGCAGGCGCAGGGCGGCCACCATCGCCTCGGTTTGCTCCGGCGGAACCACACGATCCTGCAACCCCTGAATGAACAGCACGGGCCGCTGCAGCCGCTCCCGCTGATGCAGCGGTGAACGATCGCGATAGCGCTGCTGCTGCTCAGGCCAGGGGCCGATCAGGCGATCGAAATAACCTGATTCGAAGCGATGGGTGTCGTGCTGCAAAGCCGCTAGATCGCACACGGGATAGCGGCACACCCCGGCCTTGAACGCCGGCTCCTGGATCAGGGCCGCCAGGGTGGTGAAGCCACCGGCACTGCCACCCTCGATCGCCACCCGTTCAGGATCCACCTCCCCTTCCGCCACCAGCTGCGACACCGCCGCCGCACAATCAGCCACATCCAGCTCACCCCAGCGCCCATCCAGGCGCTCGCGATAGGCGCGGCCGAAGCCGGTTGAGCCGCCGTAGTTCACATCCACCACCGCCCAGCCGCGACTGGTCCAGTACTGAAAGGCTGGATTGAGCCCCGTGCGCGCCATGCCTGTGGGGCCGCTGTGTCCGCGCACCAGCAAGGGCGCCGGACGGGGGTGGCCCGTTGCCGGGGGATAAAACCACGCCTGCGTTGGCTGGCCATCGCCCCCCGTGACCCAAAAGCTGCGGGGCACACTGATCTGCTCAGCAGGCACAGGGCAGCCCCCAAACCGATCCCAGGCCTGCCACTGCCCCGGCAACGGCCCTAGCTCCAGCAGGGTGGTGAGTTGGCGTGGCGATGCAGCCAAACACACCGCCCGCTCGCTGGAAGCGCTCAGGGCACTGAGTTCATCAAAGGGGAGATCGTGCTGCTGCCATGGCTCGGTGGGGGGCTGCCCCAGCGGCCGCTGCCAGAGGCTCCACACCCCCTCACGGCAGGCCAAGGCCAACAACTCCTCCCCCCGCAGGGCCAAGGTGCGCATGCCATACACCCACTGGGGCATACCGCTCTCCCAACCTGCAGGCAGCGGCAAGGGCTCCCAGGCCGGCTCCCGGCCTGGGCACCAGCGCTGCGGAAGCCAATGGCCTGAGCGATCCGAAGCCACCAACAGCTGGCCCGCGCTGGTCCAGAGGGGTTGAAACAGCGACTGGGGCTCGTGATCACCCCCGGCAATGCGCTGGGGGCCGAGCAGCTCACCGTTCTCCCCCAACCATGACCACCACAGCTCGGTGCGCTCCCAGGGCATCCAGGGCAGGGACCACTCCAACCAGGCCAACTGGTCGCCAGTGGGTGAAAGCGCCGCATAACCGCAGAAATCCGCCCCCTGTCGCAGGGGCTCAGGCTCACCACCCGCCAGCGGAATGCTGACGAGCTCATCGCCATCCTGGCTTTCACGCACACCGATCCAACGCTGGCGGGTGGCATCGATCAGGCCATCGGCAAAGCGGGTGTGGGAATCCACCAGAGGGGGCATCAGGGCACGGGGCTGGGCCCCGGGCCGCAGCTCCAGCCCGTGGGGCAAACCACTGCGGCCATCGATGAACACCACCCAGCGCTCATCGGCGCAGAACAGGCCACCGCCGAACTCATGCACCTTGGTGCGCAGGCTCCATTGACCAGGGGTGAGTTCCCGCGGCTCCGCCCCGGGTTCCTCCTGCAGCATCAAGGTGGTGCGCCCCCCATGGGCAGGCCCCTGTTCCGCCCAGAACAGGCGTTGCCCCACCAGCAGAGGTTCGCGGCAGCTGCTGGCGCGCCCCATCACCAGATCCAGCGGCAGGGGCCCGGGCGGCACCGTGACTGCGGCCATGGGATCCCCTCGCTGCTGGCTACCTAAGATGAATTCTCTCCGGCTTGAGGGTCTTGGCTCTGAACTTCGCCGCGATGGCGCGCCAATCGGAACGGCAGTCCTCCACGGTGATGGTGCCCAAAGGCAAGGACCAGCCTGAGAGCCCGCTGATTCACACGCTTGGCTCCAACGAGCTGCGTCAACCGGCCAAGCGCATCAGCAAGGTGAACGAGCAGGTGCGCGAGCTCGCCCGCGACATGCTGCGCAGCATGTATGCGGCCCAGGGCATCGGCCTGGCAGCACCCCAGGTGGGGGTGCACCAGCAGTTGCTGGTGATCGACCTCGACCCCGAGGAGGCCGCCAATCCACCCCTGGTGCTGATCAACCCTGAGGTGGTGGCCACCAGCGGCGCCCTCGACACCTACGAGGAGGGCTGCCTCAGCATTCCTGGGGTGTATCTCAACGTGGTGCGCCCCAGTCAGGTGGATCTCAAATACCGCGATGAGCTGGGCCGGCCGCAACGCCGCAAGGCCGATGGCCTGATGGCGCGCTGCATCCTGCATGAGATGGACCATCTCAACGGTGTGCTGTTCGTGGACCGGGTCACAGACGAACTCAGCCTCAACAACGAGCTGCAGAAGCTGGGCTTCAATCGCAGCGACGTGCACACCCTGAGCTGAAACCATGCCAATGAAACCCCTGGCGGGCCTCTTCCTCGCGCTCGCCTGTGTGCTTGGCATCGCCGCCACCGGCTCGGTGTTCGAGCTGGCCTACGGCGATCCAGATCTGGGCGTGGGGCTGACCCGCGCCATCTTGATCGGCGCCTTACCAGGCTGCGCCCTGTCGCTGCTGGTTGCGATTCGTCTTAACTCGCCGGCCTAACCCCCCTGGGCGGGAGCAAATCTGACTTCTACCATCGGCGCTGTTCGATCCCCCGCCATGGCTGCGTTGCGCTCCCTCCCTTCGCTCCTGGCCGCACTGGTTTCCGCAGGCTTGGGCCTTGTGGCACAGCCGGCGTCAGCCAGCCTGTTTCAGGCCAAGGAGGTGGATGTGAGCCGCTTCATCCTGGTGGCAGCTCCGATTGGGGGTGGCGGCAGCTCCCAGCTCAACATCTACGAGCAGCGCAGCGATGCACGCCCCTGCTTCAGCCGCGATGGCGAGGCCCCAACTCTGGTGAACCCGCTGCTGGGAACCTTTGATTTCACCGGCATCTGCAGCCGCTACATGGACAGCAACGGCTATTCCGTGCGCATTGGCGGCCAGGACTACGGTTCAGCCCTGCGGGTGTCGATCATTCCTAGCGATAGCGATCTGATGCTGGTGGGCAGCGGCGGTGGCTCCAGCCCATTGGTGATCGCCCGCAGCGGCGGCATGGGCGATGGCTTTCTGGAGCTCAAGCTGGAACCGGGTTGGAGCTTGAAGCGCCGCTTCTACGGCGAGCGGGCCCTGGGCCATCTCTACCTGTACCGCGAAACCTTGGTGAGCGAAGACGCCGAGGCAAGCGATTCCAACGAAGCAGCTCCGGCTGAGGGGGCGGGCACCGGCAATTGATAGGATTTGACGCTCTGTCGTGCGTAAGCAAATCCGGTTCTCATGACCCAGGTGACCGTTGGCGAAAACGAAGGAATTGAATCGGCGCTGCGCCGCTTCAAGCGCCAGGTGTCCA